>NZ_JAUBUI010000001.1:214592-319397 GCF_036705385.1 Microcoleus sp. B3-A4
CTAGAGAAAATAAAAAGTCGGGGTGAGTGCTTTTCACTTACCCCTGCCATTTTTTGTCTGCCTTTTAACCTACCGATTGTAGCAATAAGCCGCCACAGAAGCGACGCAATTGCTCCTAAAAATACTTGTCGATGTGGAGGGTCAAAATCGCGAATACTCCCAGCAAATGACCTGCGCTCATGCAAGCCAGAAAGGCCGGTACGCTAACATTGTTGAACAGAGACGGGAAGGGCAAAGGCATTTTCGGCCCGACGTGGGGATACCAAATTCTGCGGCTGAGAACTAGCAACGCTAAGATATTGCAAACAAACATAATCACAGGCTTTTGCCAATCTCCTGATGCTGTGTCAGTCACAGTCGATGCTACTACTGCCAGTAAATTTGAGTTAATCATTGTTGATGCTCCTATTTTTCATAAGTTATCAGAAATGCTCGATGAGATTTCTTGCCAAAAATGCAGCAGGGGCGATCGCCTTTACGCAATAAATATCTGTTGCTGTCAATATTCACCGCGTCGGCGACAGCGCCCCCACCCGTAATCATCGAATCACAGCAAGAAGTCTTTTAATGCCATTCAAAAGTAACGAAAGATACAAAGGGACAAAACCATACTCGCTGCCATTTGTAACTTTTAGCCTGTCTGGCAGTGGCGGCATTTACTCACGCTGCCAGACAGGACAGACAGCTACTCATTACTGAGCAATGTAGGTAGGCAGAAAGTGGAGAATGTCGCGCAGAACGCTATATCCAGCAGCATCCCAGAGCAAATAAGCTAAGAAACCGATCATCGCTAAGCGACCGTTCCAAAGTTCTGCTTGCGGGTTGAAGCCAAACAAAAAGGCATTCCGATCTTTGCCGTTGTAAGCATTAGTCGTAGGAGGCAGGTTAGTAGGACGAGTTTCCATGTTTTTACATTCCTTAACAATGTTCGCTTCTCATGGTAGCGACCTAATTTCTGCTTTGCTATCTGTCTCTAGGCTCAAGATACACACAAGTCTAAAGGAGGATTTTGAAACAAAAAATAAAGTGTTAAGTTTTGTTGCGCGAGATTTTTCAGCGATCGCCTGTATCTGTAAATACTAAATACAACTGCAAGCTGAGGTGGCCGCTGTGAAAGGCTCGATCGCAGCCTCGCGAGAAACAACGACGTTGGTGACTCGACAAGACTGAATCCGCGCTCTGCTAGAGACAAGAAAATTTATTGACATCCTCACCGGGCTAAAGCCACGGTGATTCTAAACATCACTGTTTAGGTTTCCTCTTTCTACGACCCGACTTACTTGAAGGAGTTTCCTCACTCAAGCAGAGGTCGATGTCTCCAGAGGCGTTTGAGGTTCCCGTGTGTCCCACGGTACGCAATCCAAGTTCTAATATGTTGCGAGCTGCATTCCAATCTCGGTCTAAAACAAGTCCACAATGCGGGCAAATATGTGTTCTCTGACTTAGCGATTTCTTCGCAACTTTCCCGCAATTAGAACAATTTTGGCTGGTGTAGTGTGGTGCGACTGCAACAGTAGCTACACCAAACACTTTGCCAAAGTATTCAACCCAACCCCTAAAAGCTCTCCAAGCTGCATCTGATATCGACTTGGATAGCTTTTTGTTTTTAACCATATTACCCACCTGCAAGTCTTCATAGGCTACCAAGTCGTTTGACTTGACTACGCACCTTGCTAATTTCACAGCAAAGTCTTTACGCCGCCTAGTTACCTTGAGGTGTTTTCTGCTCAATCGATTCCGAGCCTTGGCTCTATTTTTAGAACCTTTCTGGGTTCTGGAAAGTTTACGATTAAGTCGTTTAAGTGACTTCTGAGACTTTCTCAGGTGACGTGGATTCTCAACAGTATTACCATCAGAGTCTGTGTAGAAATGGGTCAAGCCCACGTCTAAACCAATAGTCTTACCAGTAGGTTCGCGCTTTTCATTTCGTTCAGCGTCAATACAGAATTGAGCGTAGTAGCCATCAGCGCGACGAACTACTCGCACCCGTTTGATCTGGTTCAATTGGTAGAAGTGTAGGTCGCGAGTTCCCCACAACTTAAAGCTTCCTGCTTTGAAGCCATCGCTGAAGTTGATAGTTCTTCTGTCAAAAGAAAGCTTCCACCCACAAGTTTTGTATTCTACGGAACCGTGTGTTTCATGTTTTTTGAAGCGTGGGAAACCTTTCTTTCCAGGCTTACTTTTCTTACAGTTGTCGTAGAAACGAGCAATTGATGACCAAGCTCTTTCAGCAGACGCCTGTCGTGCCATTGAGTTTAGCTTGGCAGCCCAAGGGAATTTTTTGGCTAGTACCGCACAATAAGCGCTTAAGTCGTATCGATCCACACCCTTCGTATCCATCCAGTATCTGATGCAGCTATTACGAATAAAGCGAGCAGTGCTAACGGCTTCATCTAGCCTTTCGTACTGCTCGCTTTTTCCTTCTAGCTTGGCTTCAAATACTAACATTTACGTTCCTGAACAGGTTATAAAAATTATAGCACAGTTCTAGGAAAATTAAAGCCGTCGAGCGAAGGACGGGGCTTTAGACCCAAGTTTTTGGTAAATTTCAACTTAAAACCCGAACACGATCGCCCTTGAGTTTACTAAAATAGGAGATAAACAGATCATCGGGAGAAACAGTTATCGAAACCATCTACGGCAATCTTCAAGGTTTAAAGTCCAGCCAGCTCAAGCAACTCGAAAAGCTTTACCACCAGCGACTACCGGGCGATCGCATCACCACGGCAGAATTCGCCCAGCGCGTCGCCGCCATCAGCACGGAAATAGACAAACCAATCTGCACCTACATCAACCGCCGCGGACAAGTAATTCGCGTCGGCGTGGGTTCACCCCGCCAAACGCAGATTGCGCCCTTAGAATTGCCCCGCTACGGGGGAGGTCGCCTCAGCGGCATTCGCTGCATCGCCACGCACCTGAAGCCAGAAACCCCAAGCGAAGCAGCTCTCACAGCAATGGCAATTCAGCGCCTCGACGCCCTCGTTTGGCTGACACTGAGCGGCGGAGGATTTCAGCGCCGCGGCGGCGGTGCGACTGGTTACATCCAAGAAACTTATCTCGCTCACTTGATACCCCAGGGAGACCAGCCAAATTTTGAGTTCTCTGTTTTGAGCGCTCAGTTAGAACCAGATTCAACTGATGAAATAGAAGAGCCTTCAATTCAAAAGTCACCAATCAAAACTCAACACTTTCCCTGGAAAATATCAGAACCGCTAAATTTGGACGAACTCGCCAACCAAGACTTTCTGGATTTGGTGGAAGGACTCGAAGCAGAGTTTGAAGCAGAGTTTGTCGCTAAGCAGGTCGATGCAGACCAAGACAAAGTGCTCTTGGTAGGTGTAATGACTCAGCACATGACTCAGTTGGAGTTTGAGGACGGGCTCGCAGAAATCACGCGGCTGGTTGAAAGCGCGGGGGGTCAGGTGCTGCAAACAGTGCGCCAAAAACGATCGCGCCCCCATCCGCAGACAGTCGTCGGCGAAGGCAAAGTTCAGGAAATTTCCCTCGCCGCTCAAACGGTTAGCGCTAACCTCGTGGTATTCGATCGCGACCTGGCCCCCGCACAAATACGGAACTTGGAAACTCAGATAGGTATCCGGGTCGTCGATCGAACAGAGGTAATTCTAGACATTTTTGCCCAAAGAGCTCGAACGAGCGAGGGTAAATTACAAGTCGAACTCGCTCAGCTAGAGTACGCCCTGCCCCGGCTCAGAGGTCGCGGTCAGGCAATGTCGAGACAGGGTGGCGGCATCGGTACCCGAGGCCCAGGGGAAACCAAACTAGAAACCGAACGGCGGACGATCGCCAAACGCATTTCTCGATTGCAGCAAGAAGTAAATCAACTGCTGGCGCACCGCTTCCGGCTGCGGCAGAACCGCCATCATCACAACGTACCCTCAGTGGCGATCGTCGGCTACACCAACGCCGGTAAATCGACTCTGCTCAACCTGCTCACGAATTCCGAGGTCTATGCCGCCGACCAGTTATTTGCCACCCTCGACCCCACAACCCGACGGTTGACCATTCCCGGCGTCACCGGGGAACCCCTGTCGATCGTCCTCACAGATACAGTGGGCTTTATTCGCGAACTGCCCCCCGCCTTGATCGACGCTTTCCGGGCTACCCTCGAAGAAGTCACTGACGCCGATGCTTTGCTGCACCTCGTCGATCTCTCCCATCCGGCGTGGCAGAGCCAAATTCGATCGGTCATGAATATTTTGACAGATATGCCCGTCACTCCCGGGCCAGCCCTTGTAGTTTTTAACAAAATAGATGCCGTAGATGGAGATACTCTCGCCCTCGCCCGAGAAGAATTTCCTCAAGCAGTATTTATTTCGGCCGCCAAAGGTTTGGGGATGGAAACTCTCCGCGACAGACTAGCTCAGCTCATTCAATACGCCCTCTACCCTCGGTAAATACTGAAATATTTCTTTTGGGTAGTTGACATGGGGGAATATACGTACATATACTGAGGACAGATCTAGTCGAACTATGAGATTATAAAAGAGTAGTCAGATTGTGCATTGCAAAGTACAATACAGCATCTCTATTTTGCGCTCGGTTAAATAAATAATTTCCGGAGGTCCCGGTCAAGGTAAAAACACTCTTGGTTAATGGCTGTAACGGCTATTGGTTCAGAGGTTGCAAAAAGATGTTGCTTCACTCTGGTTCAACCACGGTACGCGACGTAAAGGTGAAAGAGAATAATATTATTATTAAAGTGTTTGGGCACTCACCTCAAGCGCTATACTATCTTTTACAGACGTCCGCCAGAGAATACATCCATTTATTGTAAGAACTCTCAAATCCTTGCCCGTCGTACAGCGCTAATCTCTAAGACTATTTCTATTTTTCGATTTTACCACTGTTTAACTAAATAGTTATGTGTACGCCACTGGCAAAACTAGCAATTGGACTCTCTGCCACAATGGCAACAGCGTTTTACTATCTAGCTGCCGCCCCTCCGGCTTCAGCACAAGTAGATGTGTGTGGGCCTGGAAATTATTCTAGTGCCTGTGCCTCCAGCGACGCATCAACCACAACGGAACCCGACCCGCAATTGGCGACCCAGCCGAGTTTGTCCGAAATATACACAAGCACACCTTCGAGAGACTCAACTTCTATTCCTGAACCGGGTACTGCGATCGCAGTCCTACTGACAGGTGCAGGCATGATCTGTTCGTGCAGAAAGCGAAACAAGCAGGTTGGTCCGCAGCGCTAGGCAGGCTGAGGACTAACCTGTTTTCCTTCCCAATGTCTCCGTTTACTTAAGCATGGGTATTTGTTTACTTAATATATAAAATAATAAAAAGTTGTATAAAAAATAACTTCACACCTAGCTTGTGCGCTGCAAATAGAGCCGGATGTTGAAAGAAGAAAACTATAGCGACTTGAGTCAGGGTAAAAAGAAGAAGCAAGAAGATCAATTCACTTCCCGGCAAGGGTTCCAGCAATGAATAACTTCCGGTGCCAAAGATAAGGTTGCTATATATAATAAAAATTAAAAAATAAAAAGAAAAATAAAAAGAAAAATTAAGATTGGTTAAGATCAATCCTTCCGACAGTTTTTGAGAGTCAACCGTCTAATAAGGGTTTCAAGGCTCCAAGGCAAGTTCGCTACCACAGAAAAATCAAGGGTTTCAGCCTAGGAACTAAAAACAGTCCGCACTAGGGTTAAGATTACAATTAAAAAATATTGTTATTGCTTGAGCGTCCATGACCCCTAAAGTAGAAATTTACACTTGGAGAACCTGCCCGTTTTGCGTTCGTGCCAAAGCACTGCTAAAGCGAAAAGGGATTGATTTTACAGAGTACGCGATCGACGGAGATGAAGCAGCACGGGCTCAAATGAGCGATCGAGCCAACGGAGGCCGTACCCTGCCACAAATATTCATTAACGACCAACACATAGGTGGCTGCGACGACATCCACAAACTTGATGCTCTAGGCCAGCTAGACCCCCTGCTAGCAGCAAAATGAGGCATTCCCTGTCGAATTTTCAGTTAGCCCTAATTTTCCTGCGACCAATTCTTAATTTTAATTGACAATGAAATTTGCATTCATCATCGATCCCCTCGCGCGACTAATTCCAGGACACGATACCAGCGTAGCGCTGATGGAGGCAGCTCAAGAGTTGGGTCACGAAGTCTGGGCGACTCAAGCCAACGAACTAAGCGTCATCGGCGGCAAAACCTGGGCAATGCTGAGTCGGGTAGCCCTCACCCCAGTCAAACTGGTTGATGGACGCTGGGAAGCTGCTGAGGCTTGGTATGAGGTGGAACAGCCTACTTTGCAGCCTCTGGAAGCAATGGACGCAGTATTTATGCGGACAGACCCCCCAGTCAACATTCCTTACCTCTACGCTACTTACCTTTTAGATGGCATCGATCCAACTAAAACTTTGGTAGTTAACAGTCCCAAAGGATTGCGGGCAGCCAATGAAAAAATGTATGCTTTGCAATTTGAGGGAGCGATCCCCGAGACAATTGTTTCTCAAAACAAGCAGGTAATTCGGCAATTTGTTGAGAAAAAAGGAGCAGCAGTTCTTAAACCCTTGGGTGGCAAAGCTGGCGAGGGGATTTTGTTCTTGGAAGCCGACGATCGCAATCTCAACTCCCTGGTGGAAATTAGCACTCAACAAGGGCAAATTCCAGTGATGGTTCAGACTTATCTGCCGGAAGCCAAAGAGGGAGATAAACGGATTATATTGTTGAACGGCAAGCCCATCGGTGCTATAAATCGCATTCCCACCGGCAATGAATTTCGCGGCAACATGGCCGTCGGCGGCCGAGTCGCAAAAACAGAAATTACCGATCGCGAACTGCAAATTTGCGCTCAGTTAGAACCAGTGCTGCAACGAGACGGACTGTACTTTGTCGGCATTGATATTATTGGCGGTTATCTCACAGAAGTTAATGTCACCAGCCCTACAGGGATCAGAGAAATTGACTTGTTTGACGGCGTTAGTTTGGGCAAACAAGTAATTGAATGGGTGGAGAAGGAAGAAGGAAGAAGAAAGAAGGAAGAAGGATGAGGGAAGAAGCCAAGCACGACACAGATCAGGACACGCATACACGGATTAATTATCGAACGTCAGGCAGATGTTGCAGTCGTTAGTTATTTGTTAGTTGCTACCAATTCCCAATTCCCAATTCCCAATTCCCAATTCCCAATTCCCAATTCCCAATTCCCAATTATTAAATTATGTCAAAAATTGGCGTTGCAGTAGTCGGTACAGGTTTCGGTCAAAAAGTACACCTTCCCGGATTCCAGGCCCATCACCGGACAGAGGTTGTGGCTGTTTACCACCGGAATTTAGACAAAGCAAAGGCGATCGCCTCTACCCACAATATCCCCTACGCTTGCGACTCGATCGCCGATATAGTAGCGATCCCAGAAGTAGCGGGCGCCAGCATTTCCACACCGCCATTTTTGCATTATGAAATGGCAAAAACCGTTTTGGAAGCAGGCAAGCATTTATTATTAGAAAAACCCACAGCCCTGACAGCAAATGAAGCCAGGGAACTTTACCGATTGGCCAACAACGAATCTCAAACCGATTTTAAAAATGGTGGTTTGAGAGCAATTGCCACAATGGACTTTGAGTTTCGCTTCATCCCCGCATGGCAAATGCTAGCAGAATTATTGGCAGCAGAATATGTGGGAGAAAAGCGTTTAATTAAGATAGATTGGCTGGTGTCGAGCCGCGCTGATGCGAGTCGCCCCTGGAATTGGTACGCGCAAAAAGAGCGAGGCGGCGGAGTTTTGGGCGCGACAGGTTCTCACGTTTTTGATTATATTAGCTGGCTGTTCGGCCCGCCGCAGAGGCTTTCTGGGCATTTGATTACAGGAATTTCGCGGCGGCCCGATCCGAATGATTGGGGAAGTTTAAAATTAGTTGATGCCGATGATTCGTGCACGTTGATGTTGGAATTAGCCGGGGGAACTCCTTGTCAAGTTTGTTTGAGTTCTGTTACTTATCAAGGGCGGGGACACTGGGTGGAAATATACGGGAGTAAGGGTACGTTGGTGTTGGGAAGCGACAACCAGCAAGATTACGTCCACGGATTTCGCTTGTGGGGTTCCCAAGGTGGAGAACCTTTAGCTGAAATCAAAATTCCTCAAAGATTGGAGTTTCCTCAAGTATATCCAGACGGGAGGATTGCACCGTTTATTCGAGTAGTAGATAGGTGGGTAGAAGCCATAGATGCAGGTAAATCTTTGATACCGTCCCTCAGAGAAGGGGTTTACTCGCAGTTGTTGATGGATTTGACCCAGGAGTCGAATGCTACGGGAACTTGGGTAGATTTACCGAATATAGATAAATTTTTGGACACTAAGTAAAAACTGCCAAAGCAATCTCACGCACTCGATCGCACCCCAAACCCGATAAACTACGAATAGATAAACTCAATCCAACCCTATATCCAGAGTCGGTAGTTGTGAATGGCGCGCCCTGAAAGTCCTTGCCTCAGTATAGCGATCGCTCGCCTGAGAACCGCTGGGGCAAACCATTTTGCCACTTGGGTTCTACAAGCTCCCTATCCCAGCGGGTACGTTCACCACGACTGTATGTGGCCCGATACCCTATCTCAATCTTGGAAAGCTTGGCAGGAAATGTTTTCGCCCTCCGGGACAATTCACGAATTGCCCCTAAATCCTGATGGCAGTTTCGTCTCGCCGGAAAACAACCAGAATATACTGGCAGAAACTGAACAACGAAGTCCTCAGTCGCTAGACCTCGCTCCAGCGACGCCCTCTGTGCCGCTGCACCTCGGCCAGCGGGGGTGGGGCGACAAAGGGGATCAGCAGCCGCCTCGGCCACCGGCAAGCTACAGCAGCCGCCTGATGCAGCATTTGGGGATTAATCTTTGGCAGTGGCTGTTTGAAGGGCCTATTCAGGGTAGTCTCCAGGAAAGTAAAGGTATCGCGATCGGGCAAAATCTACCCCTGCGAGTGCGCGTAGACTTGCGCGAACCGTATTTAATTGCTTTGCCTTGGGAAATTATGCAGCCTCAAGCCGGTCAACCGGCAATTTCTCTGTCGCAGCAACTGCTGTTCAGTCGCACTACCAGCAATGTTGAACCTTTGCCACCCCTGCAGCCTGCGGAGTCGCTCAACATTTTGCTAGTTTTGGGACAAGCAGAACCCGGCCGCGGTGCTAATTCTCAATTTTCCAGCAGCAATAACGGTCATTTGCAGTTGGGAGAGGAAGCACTCGCCTTAGCTGGCATTCTGGAAAGTGCTTTTCAAACCGACGACAGCGGCAAATATTTTGACATCAGCGTTCCGACTCGCGTCGATACTCTGATCGAACCTACTGCGGCGGAACTCATTTCTCGACTGGAAACGCAAGCTTACAACATTCTGTTCTACGCCGGCCACGGGATACCTGGCCCCGACGGCGGCTTGCTATTTTTGGGGCCGGAAACGGCGATTAACGGTACTGAACTGGCTCAGGTTTTAGTTCGGTGCCGCGTGACTCTGGCAGTGTTTAATGCCTGCTGGGGAGCTCAGCCGGCGGTGGAGAGGCTGCACTCAATTAACGGCCAGCAACAGGCGATCGCCCGCAGCAGTTTGGCTGAGGTACTGATCCATCACGGGGTGCCTGCGGTGTTGGGGATGCGGGACTCGATCGCCGATCGCGAGGCCCTGAGTTTTATCCAAACTTTTGCCCAAGCTTTGGCAGGACGGATGTCGATCGATCGGGCAGTCGCCGTCGCCAGACAGCAGTTACTGACGCTCTACAAGTTCAATCAACCGGCTTGGACGCTGCCTGTGCTGTATATGCACCCTGAGTTTGACGGTCAGCTAACTGAGCCGGTAGATGACCTCAAAACTGAATTGCCTTTAAATTCTTCTACTTGGCTGGGACGCTTGCCGTCTTGTGCTTATTTGCGGGGGCGCGATCGACCAAATGCCAAATCCACCGACTCGAGCAATCAGGTTTGGCCGATTCGCGCAGGTATGGTTCGAGTCGGACGGTGGGAAGAAAACGACGTAGTGATTCGAGAACAGTGGGTTTCTCAAAAACACGCCGAGATTTTCTGCCGCAACACTATCGGAGATAACCGGGGCGAACCTAGCTACTTCCTGCGCGATTTTTCTCGTTATGGGACTCTAGTTTTGGGCCCTGAGGGATGGCAGAGAGTTCACCACCAAGAATTGCTGCTGCGATCGGGTACTCAGCTAAAATTTGGCAGTTCTCAAGGTCAGATTTTTGAGTTCACTATTGAGGTTGCTAAAACTTCGGGCTACAGTGAGACTGATTGCGGAACGAATTAAGGTGCGCGTGTAGCTAATGAAGGCAAGCGGCGAGTGGCACAGCAAAGTTCTGGGCGTTGAGTCTCCAATCTGAATTTAAAAGAGTTACTTACCACTGATAGCTCCCAACTAGCTCTTGGCACAGTCCCCCTTCTATATTTTCCTTTTCCCCCTGAGGTATTACATCATGGCTACCCAATCTCCTGATTCTGAATATTTTCGCGACTCACAAACTCAGGCCCAGATGGAACTTCTCGCCACAATTGTTCAGACTGATGTTGCTTACCCCTGGAATCCTGCACAGCTTGAATCCGAATCTTATTTAACTGCCCTAGAGCAGGAATTTGCGCTATCTGATTCCTTCAGCGACAGCGATATTGCCCTCAAGTCCCAAGTTTTATTCTCGCAATTAGAACAAGTTTGGCTGACGACTGCTCTGCAAAAGTCTTTGCGCGAAAAATTTGCTCGCGTTCCTCAAGATTTTCTGGCCAGCATCGCTCAAAGCGTGCAAAACGCAACTGTTAAGTATCAATCTTTAGCTGACCAAATGGTAGAGTGTGTCTTAGATATTTTGCCTCAGTGGGCTGAGGAAGATTTGCAGGTGTTGGCACGTCCTTTGGCTTATGCCATGCGAGATGTTGATTCGGAAGGGGGGGAATTGGTCATGGCGACTAAAAGACCTTGGGCCCAATTGTCGGAAATAGAACAAGCCAGAGTTAGTTTGGCTGTTGCCCGCTATGCAATCTCGCAATTAGAAATTGCTGATTAGTTTTTTGATGGCTGGGTTTTTGGGCTGCGATAGCGGTAATTTTTTTTAAATTAATATAAAATTAATCTACCTTTAGTTAGATGTAAAATTCGTCTAATTGCTAAATTCTCTGGATTGCTATAGTTTGATATAGCAATCCTATTTGATTTGTAGACAAGATAATTTTTTTGGAACTATAGCAAGCGCGCCCGACGGTTAGGACTCAGATGTGGCAGCATTTTCAATAACCTTTTTAGGGGTGGCGTCCGAGAAACGGGCCACAATAAAAATTTTTTATTGTGGAACAGGCCCGAAAGCCTTTTGCAGCAATGTCAGCAAAAGGTAACTTAGGAGGTTCTTAATTGCTGAAATCCTTGCCGAAGATTGCTTCTGACCGAAAGCATCCAGGATACAAGCCCCCGAATTTATCCGTGGGGTCAATGCTTCCATCTAAAATCTAAAATCTAAAATCTAAAATCGATTGACTTCTCTCGCGACGATAACTAAAGGCTTTTTCGTTCTTCCTTCTGCTATATTTTGCCAGGTTTGGACTCGCTAAGAAGTTTGGCAACACCAAGCAAGATGAATTATCATACAATGGTCAGAATGTTAAAAAATGTAAATATAATAATTGGGGTGTATCGGAATTTGCAACTGAATTAAAAAGTGGACAGCAGGAAACCGTTACTGTTGTATGCACGATCGGGACTTTAAAATTATTTTATGACAACTTCAAGATTTGATCTTCAAGACTTGAAACGCCGCTTTTGGCGGATTTCGCGGGTGCCGACGGCAACGCTAGTCGTGTTGGGGGCAGTGGCTTTCGCAAGTGCGATCGCCGCAGCCTGGTTTGCCCGCGAAGGTACAGTCAGCGGTATTTTTGCCACAATCAACACTTGGCAGCAAAACCCGCCTGTGTGGCTGCAAGTGCCTGCTACGAGCAAAATGTATTTGTTAGTGCCGACGATCGCGCTTGTCTCCGTTGCTTTAGCTGCAATTAAAATTTCGCCTCAACCGCAGAAATGGTCGCGCGCTGTAGTAGTTGCAATAGTTCTGGCTTTAACCATTCGCTACGTTTTATGGCGATCGCTCGCTACTCTCAATTTAACCGATCCCCTCAACGGTATCTTTAGTTTGGGGCTGTTTTTCCTAGAAATGCTTCTGGTTTTCAATACCAGTATTCAACTGTATTTAATGCTGAGAATGAAAGACCGGCGTCGAGAAGCCGATCGCATGGCAGTTGCAGTTGAAGCTGGAAACTTCACCCCGCCCGTAGATATTTTTCTCCCAACTTACAACGAACCGGCTTTTATTTTACGGCGCACTGTAATCGGCTGTCAAGCTTTAGATTATCCCAACAAAAAAGTATATTTGCTCGACGATACTAAGCGCCCTGAAATCAAGTTGCTGGCAAAAGAACTGGGATGCGAGTATATAACCAGACCCGATAATCTTCACGCCAAAGCTGGAAACATTAACCATGCCACAGCCCTTACTAATGGAGAACTAATTGTAGTTTTTGATGCGGATTTTATTCCAACTAAAAACTTTTTAACTCGCACAGTTGGATTTTTTCAAAATCCCGAAATCGCCCTCGTTCAAACACCGCAAAGCTTTTACAACCACGACCCCATCTCCCGTAATTTAGGTTTAGAAAATGTGCTCGCGCCGGAAGAAGAAATATTTTACCGGCAAATTGAAATCATCAAAGACAGCGCCGACAGCGTGGTTTGTTGCGGTACATCTTTTGTAGTTAGGCGGAGCGCTTTAGAAGCAGCGGGAGGCTTGGTCACAGATTCAATCTGCGAAGATTATTTTACCGGAATTCGGCTGTCAGCAACCGGATATCGCTTAGTTTATTTAGATGAAAAATTGAGTGCTGGTTTGGCGGCTGAAAATATAGAGGCTCATCTAAATCAAAGGCTACGCTGGGCGCGAGGCACGCTTCAGGCATTTTTTATTGATTCCAATCCTTTAACAATTCGCGGTCTCACATTCGTACAAAGGCTGTCTCATTTGGAAGGATTGCTGCACTGGTTTACCAGTTTAACCAAGGTTTTATATCTGTTGATACCTTTAGGTTATTCGTTTTTCGACATCATTCCTTTGCGGGCAAGTGCGCGGGAATTGCTGTACTTTTTCCTGCCTTACTATTTGGTGCAACTTACTGTGTTTTCTTGGCTGAACCGCAGATCGGGATCGGCTTTGCTTTCGGATATTTATTCGTTCGTCCAGTGTATTCCTTTAGCGGTGACGGTAGTGAGTTCCATGCTGAATCCCTTTGGGAAAGGGTTTCAGGTGACGCCAAAAGGAATGGCGAGCGATCGCTTTCGTTTTAACTGGAATTTGGGATGGCCTTTGATTGTCTTGTTCGCAGCTACAGCATTCAGTTTGTGGCACAATTTAAACATTAATTTAGTTAAAAATGTTGGCAGCGTACAGTCAATATCAGAAAGTGTACATTTGTCAAAAGGAATGAGTTTGGGATGGATTTGGAGCGCGTACAACCTGCTGATGATCGGGATTGCATTACTGATTTTGGTGGATATTCCTAAGCCAGACATTTACGAATGGTTCAATTTACGCAGGGTTGTACAATTAAATATTGGCGGTCAAAGTTTTTGGGGTGTAACCACTGTAATTTCGGAAAGTGGCGCGGAAGTTGCTTTGACGCAGTGGCCAAGTTTTGCGGTGAAAAATAAAGGCAGTAAAGAAAGTTTGACAGCACCAGAGGTTGTGCCAAAATATGCCTTTGAGACAAGTTTATCCCAGGGTAAAATAAAAGCGCCCCCTCGCAGTGCGGCAGTCAAAGCAAGAAGATCGCTAGCGCCGTCGGTTGTTGAGTTCGGCACTGAGCGTAGTTTGGCCCAAGGTTTGATTGATTGCGATTCGGCCACTCTGGAAATTATGGAAGAGAACTGTTTTATTCCTGTGGCTAAGATTGAGTTGGTTAGCGATAAATCTCAGTTGGAGTCGAGTTTTCGGGATGGAAAAGAGTGCAGTGTTGTGGAATTTCCCACTGTGCGAATTGCGTTCGATCGCCTGAATATTAGCCAGCACCGCTGTTTGATCCAAATGCTGTACTGTCGCCCGGGCCAGTGGCAGCGGCAGGAAACTCCCGGAGAATGGCGATCGCTGTGGCTGTTGTTGAGAATTGCTTTGAAACCGAGGGCTGTTTTTGAGAGGAATAGGTCAGTTAGACCGATCGCAGTTTCGCAGCTTTAGAGGGAATTTCTCCTAGTTGGGAATTTTTCACCCCAAATATCAGCAGATGAAGGCTGAGGGATTTTTAGAGAAGCTTACCTCATCTCTTTTAAGTAATGGTGCAAAAATTTTTATACATTTTCAGTTAGCAAATAGAGATAATTTTCAAGATTTGGATAAATTCTGGCGGTGGTTCTGCGAACGTCGGTTTGGGTTTGCAACTGGGAAATCAAATAGCAGAATTTTGGGAGTAGCTGTTTGGCAGTCAGATTAGCTGCAAGATGTACTTCCAGCAGTATTTGCTACTCTCAACAACCAAACTTTTAGTGTTAGCTTGAGGCGATATCGATCGCTTGTTTGCCTATCCCAATTTGACATCGACTTTTGCGGACTTTTGCGAACTTGGCACGAGGAAGCAAAAAATCGGGGAATTTGGCGAAAACCCCGGTTAGTCGTGGTACACTCCACTAAGCTGTATATACCGCTGAGCGCAAATAAATCGCCGTTTAAGGTGGGGCTACGACCCTTTAAAAGCGAGCAAGTGTAGGATTGGGCGAAACGGCAAGGACTGGATTGGTCAGCGGAAGATGCCCAGCAACTGACGGGTTTTGTAAACAGGAATACCTATTGAGTACGGGTAGGTCTTTATCATATCGGGCGTGGGGATGTCACTCCAGAGCAAGTATTGCAAAACTCCCCCATCTCTGCCGGAATTTATGGCGATCGCCTACAAGGACAACTGTGGAATTTACAACAGCAGCCAGATCACTCATAATTGTCTACACTTTTAGAAAGTAGATTGATATTTTATAAGCTAAAACCGCACTTGTTGCGGTTTTTTATCCTCAAAATCTAACTATGCAAAATTACCAAATTACTGAAAAACTGCATGAGAGCAGTAACTCGTTAGTCTATCGCGGATATCGGCAAGCAGACAATCTGCCTGTTATCCTCAAAATGCTCAAACAAGCCTATCCTTCACCTGAAAAAATTGCCTGGTTTAAGCGAGAGTATGAAATAACCCAAAACATTAACTTACCAGGCGTAATAGATGTTTACAGCTTCCAAAACCTAGAAAATCAGTGGGTAATTGAGTTAGAAGATTTTGGCGGCGAATCCCTCAATCTGATAATCGCTAAGAAGCAATTTACACTTGCTGAATTTCTCCATCTGGCAATTGAGATTGTTGACATTCTCGGTCAGATTCACCAGCAGTATATTATTCATAAAGATATTAACCCATCAAATATTGTTTTAAATCAGCAGACAGGTAAGCTGAAGCTAATTGATTTTGGCATTTCCACAACACTGTCGCGAGAAAACCCAACCTTTCTTAACCCGAACGTATTAGAAGGAACGCTGGCTTATCTCTCGCCAGAACAAACAGGTCGCATGAATCGAAGAATCGATTACCGCACTGATTTTTACTCGCTGGGGATAACTTTTTATGAATTACTAACCGGACAGTTACCTTTCCCCACGAAGGATGTTTTGGAATTAGTGCATTGTCATATTGCTAAACAACCTATCCCACCGCACGAAGTCAAACCAGAAGTTCCACCTATTATTTCGGCGATCGTGTTGAAATTAATGGCAAAAAATGCTGAGAAACGCTACTTGTCAGCATATCAAATAAAGGCAGATTTACAAGAATGTCTCAGACAGTGGCAGAGCAAAGAGCAAATTGACCCTTTCCCAATCGCTCGGCACAATATTTCCGATCGATTTCAAATTCCCCAAAAACTGTACGGGCGAGAACGGGAAATTTCTGCCTTATTAGCTGCTTTCGAGCGAGTCAGCCAAGGAACCAGCGAAATGATGCTGGTTTCAGGATATTGTGGGATTGGAAAAACTGTATTAATACAAGAAATATATAAGCCGCTGACTCGCCAACGCGGTTATTTTATTTCTGGTAAGTTTGACCAATTTCAACGAGATACTCCCTACGCATCCTTAATTCAGGCATTTCGTTCATTAGTACGGCAGTTACTAACAGAAAGCGAGGCAGAAATTAGCAAGTGGCGAGAGAAACTCCAAGCGGAATTAGGGGAAGCTGTAGGGGTAATCGTTGAAGTTATTCCTGAAGTAGAACTAATTATTGGTTCGCAACCACCCCTACCAGATCTGCCTCCAGCAGAACAGAGGAATCGCTTTAATCTGGTTTTTCAAAAATTTATTAATATATTCACTCAGCCCGAACATCCGTTAGTAATTTTCTTAGACGATTTGCAGTGGGCAGATGGAGCCTCGCTGGAATTAATTCAACTGCTGATGACAGTAGCAGATCGTAAATATCTATTTTTTATTGGCGCATATCGCGATAATGAAGTAAACTCGGCACATCCGCTAATTCATACATTGGAAAATATTGAGAAAGCCAAAGAAACAACAATTAATAAAATATTCTTGACACCTTTAGCCTTAACCGATATTACGCAACTTTTAGTTGATACACTTCTTGCGGAATCAAAAAATGCTAAGCCACTTGCCGAATTGCTCCAACAAAAAACTGGTGGCAATCCGTTTTTTATCAATGAATTCTTAAAATCACTGCATTCTGAAGCATGGTTGTATTTTAACTACGAATCTCAGCAATGGCAGTGGGACTTAGAACAAATCAAAGCGCAACCGCTTACAGATAACGTTTTAGAACTAACGAGCAAAAATTTAAAAAAACTCCCGACAGCAACTCAGGCAGTCTTAAAATTAGCAGCTTGCGTAGGGAATCAGTTTGAGTTGAAAACACTAGCGATTATCTACGAAAAATCTCTTCAAGAAACAGCAACAGATTTACGGTCAGCACTCCAATCTGGTCTAATTATACCCCTCAGCCATGCTTATCAGTTGGCAGAACTTGATGTAGCAGGTTTGTCAGATCAGTTAGTTGCAGAATACAAATTTGCTCACGATCGCATTCAACAAGCAGTTTACTCTCTCATCCTCGAAGCAGATAGACAGTCAGTACATCTGCGAGTGGGCAGGTTATTACTGGAAAATACACCATCTGAAGAAGTGGCACAGAAGCTGTTTGATATTGTCAATCATTTGAACAAAGGCCGAGCGCTGATAGATCAACAAATAGAGCGATACGAGTTAGCCCAATTCAACTTACAGGCAGGTAAAAAAGCCAAATCTTCAGCAGCTAGCCAATCAGCTTTCAATTACCTTCAGATCGGCTTAAGTTTGTTAAATAACAATAGTTGGTCGCAGCAGTACAACCTTACCTTAGATTTGTATTTAGAAGCAGCAGAAACAGCTTATACAATTGCTAACTACGATGAAATGGAGCGCTTAGCTGGGGTAGTTTGGCAAAAAGCCCAAACGCTGTTAGAAAAAGTAAAAGTCTATGAAATCAAAATCCAAGCTTATTGCGCCCAAACTAAATTCCTAGAGGCGATCGACATTGGGCTAGAAGTTCTGAAATTACTTGGGGTAGAATTACCGCAACGACCGAACCAATCCGATCTGGCACAAGAGATGGAGCAGATAAAATCTGCTTTAGCGGGCAGGCAAGCCCAGGATCTAATCGACTTACCGCAAATGACCGACCCGTATAAACTAGCAGCTATGCGGGTGATGAACTACTTGTTGGGTCCTGCGTTCATAGCAATGAATCAACTGAGCTTATTAATTTGGTGCCGACAGGTGAATTTATCGATTCAGCATGGTAATGCTGCTAGCTCTGCTTTACCGTATATAGGTTACGGAATGATCCTCTGCTCGTCAGGAGAGCTTGACACTGGCTATCAGTTTAGTCAACTTGCTTTGAAGCTACTGGATCGATTCAAAGATAGAACATTTAAAGCAAGAATTTATGCAATATATAAGACATTTATCAAGCATTGGAATGAACCGCTCAAAGACACATCTTCTTTGTGCATGGAAGCTTATCAATGTGCGATAGAAACAGGAGATCTTGAATATGCTGCTAGTATTACCCTTAGCTATGCTTACGCTTTGTACCTCAGCGGTGTGGAGCTGATCGATGCCAAGAAAGAAATGGCGAAAGCCCTTGAATTTACTTATCAAACTCAACAGGAAGCATACATTCTTTGGGGTCAAATCTTTATGCAGGCGATCCTAAACTTGGGGGAACAAGTAGAAAATCCCTGCTGTTTGATTGGTGAAGTATACGACGAACAAAAGATGATACCCGTTCATCAAGCAGGTGGCGATCGCACTGGGCTCATGCAGGTTTATTCACTTAAAGTTCTCCTCTGTTATCTTTTCGAGGAGTTTCAGCAAGCTGTGGAGAATGCAGACCGCTTTGAAGAATACTCAGCTAATGCAGGCTCCTTTTTTATTCTCCCTGTTGTCTATTTGTATGATATGTTAGCCCGACTAGCGCTCTATCCTAATTCCTCAGAAACGGAAAGAGAAGAAATCCTGACAAAGGTGGCTGCTAAACAAGAAAAAATGGAAACATGGGCAAAGCAGGCTCCCATGAATTACCTGCACAAATTCTATCTAGTGGAAGCGGAACGCGATCGGGTATTAGGCAACGATAAGGATGCCAGAGAATATTACGACAAAGCCATCATCTTAGCCCGCGAAAACGAATATCTCAACGAAGAAGCCCTCGCCTACGAACTAGCAGCCAGGTTTTATTTAGCCAGAAATCAAAATCATGTTGCCCGTCACTACCTGCAAGATGCCCACTATGCCTATCAGCGTTGGGGGGCTGTAGCTAAAGTCAAAGATTTGGAAGCGCGATACCCGCAATTTTTAGCCCTTCAGTCGCTTAGTTCAACCCGAACAGATACTGAAAATAATATCATCAATCCAATCACCACAACAGGTAGCAATTCCGGCGAAGCGCTAGATTTTGCCGCAGTAATGAAAGCATCCCAAGCTATCTCCGGTGAAATCGTTCTCGAACAATTGTTAAACCAGGTGATGAAAACTGTGATTGAAAACGCAGGCGCCCAAAAAGGTTTTCTGATTCTGGATCAAGGCGGAAATTGGGCGATTGAAGCGGAAGCAGCAGTAGAAGGCGAGATCATTACCATTATGCAATCCATTCCCGTAGATTCTGTAGATCCTGCAACTGGAATTCCCCTCCTATCAACCGCCATCGTTAACTACGTCGCTCGCAGCCACGAAAATGTAGTATTAAATAACGCCACCGAGGAAGGACTATTTACTGGGGATTCTTACATTACCGCTACTCAACCCAAATCGATCCTCTGCACTCCCCTACTCAATCAAGGCAAACTAGGTGGTATTCTCTACTTAGAAAATAATTTGGCGATCGGCGCATTTACCTCGGAAAGAGTCGAAACTTTAAAAATCATTGCGGCTCAAGCTGCGATCTCAATTGAAAATGCAAGTCTCTACGAACAATTAGAAGATTACAACCGAACTTTAGAGCAAAAAGTAGAAGACCGTACCGCAGAATTAGCCCAAGCTAATACACAAATATTGAGTTTGAACGAACGGCTAAAAGTAGAAAATATTCGCATGAGTGCCGAACTAGACGTAACCCGCCGCCTGCAACAAATGATTTTGCCTCAACAGCAGGAATTAGACTCAATTGAAGGGTTAGAAATTGCTGCATTCATGGAACCTGCTGATGAAGTTGGCGGTGACTACTACGACGTACTAAATCACGGCGGTAAAGCCACAATTGGCATCGGCGACGTGACAGGACACGGTTTAGAAAGCGGCGTGTTAATGATTATGGCGCAAACAGCTATTCGCACTTTGTTGGTTCACAATGAAACCGACCCAGTGAAATTATTACAGACAGTCAACCAAACGCTTTTTGACAACGTAGAGCGCATGAATTGCGGTAAAAGTATGAGCCTTTCTTTGCTGGAATATAGGGGGGACAACATCCTACGTTTGAGCGGACAGCACGAAGAGGTGATTGTCGTGCGTGACCGCGGCGAAGTAGAGCGGATTGATACCATGGAGTTAGGCTTTCCCATCGCCTTAGAACCAGATATTGCCGATTTCATTGCTACTACTGAAATACAGCTAAATTCCGGGGATGTTGTCGTACTCTACACAGATGGAATTACGGAAGCTTTTGATATGAATCAAAAGGAATACGGTATTGAGCCATTGATTGAACTTGTTGCCCTTAACAGGGAAAAGTCAGCAGCAGAAATCAAGCAAGCTATTATTGACGACGTGCGGCGATATATCGGGGAGCAAAAAGTATTTGATGACATTACTTTGGTAGTAATCAAACAGAAGTAAGTATGGGAGAATTTAGTTGCGGAAGTGTCAAATATCTTTCGAGGCTTTGGGGAAAAATATATAATTAATTTTGCTTGACTACTTATACCTAATTTTTTGGGGACATGAATTGAAAATTTTAGATTTATCATTCCTGGGCGTATCCAGGGGCAAAAACCAGGTTTCTCCGTCAATCTCTCAGGCGAGAGAGCCACTATTTTTCGGCTCAACCGGGTTTGTTGCCTAAGTTATATTTATGTCAATCTTATGTAGCAGAAATAACTCCTTCGCCCAATCGGTTACACCTAATTTAGCTACCCGAAACTGAGGGCGATCGCTTCCCCAGTACCAAAATCAGTAAACTGGCGTACATCGGGTTCATGGAATGCTAAAACAATATCTTCTTTAGGCACTCCCAGTTCGACGAGTTGGTTCGCAATTCCGACTTCAGTACCGTCATGTTGAATCCAAATTTTTCCACCCTTGATATCAAGATGCAGAATACAGCCAAAATCGCGTTTATTTCCACGCCAACCCACATACAGAAGTTGATAATGATCTTGCTCAGTATCAAAAAGGGTTTGCACTTCGTATTCTTGCGCGTTGCGTTGTATCGAAATGCGCTCTCGCCGTTCTGAAAGAAGATGACGAATGTATTGCCGATATTGCTCTATAGCCATTGAACAATAACCTCCTGTTGCACATCATAAATCATCAATCGTAGTTGATATCGCCCAAGCGCAGCCACAATAAACCGTCGTTGAAAGAAACTTTCATAAATTGGCACTCGCACCGCTAGATAGAGGCGGCGATCGGGTTCAATCATTTCAAGCGCATCGCGATAATTGAGAAATTGTCCCAATGCAGTATGAAAATCTGAAACATTGGATGGGCTAATGAAACTTTTAACTTCTACAGCTATTTTCTGATGATCTCGCTGGGCGGCTAACAGTTGTTCCGCCCAGCGAGATCAATCTCAAAATCTACATCATCAACATTAATTTCATAGGGATCGGCCGTAATTTGCCAACCTTGCTTTTCTAAACCAGTCTTAACAACACCATGAAACCGATCTTTTACCATACAAGTTTTCTAGTTGTAGATAACTACTCATCTTGTAAGTATTTTTGCTTGACCAGCCCTAGAACTTACCAATGAATATTATAACCTACATTTGGCGATCGCCAATAGTTTACAAACCGGATATCGGCACAAAGTCGTAACCGTAACTGGTGCGATTTCCGGGTTTAACAGTTACTAATTGAACTGCGCCATTACGATCGCCCGAAGGTAAAAACCGAATCGGGCCGGATGCTCCATTTGCCGAAAAATCTGACGCCGATAAAGCTTGTTGAATGCCTGTACGAGTCGGATTGCGCCCTAAACCGGCAATTAACGTGATCGTCGCGTCGTAGGCTAAAGCTGTGCGCCAACTTACTTCAGCATTCCAAAGTTGTTTGGATGTTTGGCGAAAGTTTGACTGCGGATCTGCGAGAATGTGCCAAGGAACAGCTAGCACCATATCTGTTGCTCCTGCGCCACCGATTTGCAGTGTTTTAGCAGTATAAGCATCGTCTCCTGCTAGTAATGGCAGCCGTTTGGCGTTTACTTGCACTACTTGCAAAGCTTGGTCGAGCGTGGCTGAATCGGATGCTAACAGAATCACTTCTGCTCCTTGGGAGATCGCACTTTTAACGCTATCGGCCGCATTAAAATTGCCCTTAGCAAAGTCAAATTCTGATACTATTTGTCCACCATCTCCGTAAAGAGCCGTAGTAAATTCATCTTTTAAAGATTTGCTGTAACTGCTGGCCGAATTGAAAAATACAGCAGCTTTTTGCTTTTGCAATTTTCCCCGCATATAGCGGGAAAGAGCATTAGCCGCAAATCGATCACTCGGCACTGTCCGAAATATATTGTTGCCAACTCCTGAAAGCTGCACAGACGTACTTGTCGGAGAAATTGCTACTAATTGTTTTTGCTGGTAAATCTTGCTGGCTGCTAGCGTTGTATCTGAAGCAAAATGCCCGATTACTCCTAAAATTTCCGAGTTATTTGCTAAAGCACTGGCAATTTGCGCGGCAATTTCTGGGTTGTTGTCATCGTTAGCAATTACCACTTTTAAGGGAGTACCGCTAATGCCGCCGCTTTGGTTGATTTCATTTTGAGCTTGAGCTACGCCCCGCATAATTTCTAGAGCAGCATTGATATCGCCGCCAATGGGAACTGCTGTGGCAATTGTGTAGGATTTTTGATTGCCGATGCGGGCGTTGTTGAGGTAAATTAGTCCTTCTGGATCGTTGCGATTGGTTTTCAGCGAAGCTTGTAAGTCGGAAATAGCTGCGTTATAGTTGCCAGATGCGATCGCCTGTACTGCGGCTTGTTTGGTTGTTGTGGCTTGCTCTGGAATTAACAGTTTTTGTCCGGCACTCAGACGCTGCCCTATTGCCTCCTCTGATTGCGGCGAATTCCCCGTCGCAGACTTGGGAAATGTCTGATTTGGGGGTGATGAACCTCCGAGATTGATGCCGCCTCGGCTTGTCAGCCACCAAATACCTGCACCGGCTAGCCCGATCGTAATTAGGAGCGATAATACCAGAACAGCGGTTTCATTTTTTTGGGACATGGCTGCAGAATTTTAAATTTTAGGTTTTAGATTCAAAGAAGGAAGGAAGTTCGGCAACGAGCAATGTATGAGATGTAAAGCATTTAATAACAAGTTCTCTTTCATTTAATAATTTATGTAGCAATTATGCTAATTCTCATACTTGAGATAGATGATTGTGGGCTGACATATACCTATATTTTAGCAGTTGTTAATTTATTTGATCGGGATATTATAGAATCTAGCTGTGTAGCAGCTTAGATTCCACTGAGGTTGACTATGATACCTGCGGATTGTCCCGTCTCTGAGGGTTTGGCTCCTTTACCGTATTTGGCGCTGCTGGGGGTCGGAGCCATTTCTGGGGTGATTTCTGGTGCTGTTTCAGGCACCGCGTCTCCTGAGTGTGCGATCGGTGGAATGCGATCGCTATGCCGTCATCTAGGGCAACCAGCGAACCCGATATTTTCCCTGTTTCTTTTTCCCTCCTTGAACACCTTGCTCGCGGCTACGAAACCTGGACTAAAGAGTCGCTGGCTCATAGCTTGCTTAAGTTGTTGACTGCCGTTTTATTTGCGGTCATACTTCCTACTAAGCTAGAACAATCAGCTAAATATAGTTTGTTGCGATTCCTACTTTATAGGTTTTTTTATGTTGTTTAGCTTTTTGTAAACACCTTTCAGCGTTTCATATCACAATTATTTAATAAATTGTTTTTCTTAATTATATCTTTATTTTTGCGTCCAATCTCGACAGTGGGAGAGTTGTTAATTATCCTGGGGCGGGGAAAGATTAAAGTTTTTTTAAGTTTGGCAAAAAAAACGAAATCTTTTGTAATATAAAGAAGAAAGTTGAAAAAAATATAAAGACAAACTAATTGGATAAAAGTGTCGCTAAGGTAGTAAAAATGACGGTTGGTCAGAGAAAAAGAGTGTTAAGCTAGGCTAAGCTCAGTCAAAGCAAAACCTTGATATTTAATTAAGTTCGATCGATAACAAAGGCTAAGGTAAATTCCATGGCAAACTCAGTTTTAAATCAGCCAAACGCAGCAGCAGGAGTGCAGTGGCAGCCAAAAGATATTATCCGCGGCCTAGTGTGGAAAATTGCGATCGCAACCTGGCTGTTAATGGCTGTAGGCAGCGCCACGCGAGTCATGAATGCGGGGCTCGCTTGCCCCGACTGGCCGCTGTGCTACGGTCAATTAATACCCGCAGCGCAAATGAATTTGCAGGTATTTCTGGAATGGTTTCACCGATTGGACGCTGCGGCAATTGGCTTAAGCGCGATCGCACTTTTAGGACTATCTTTGTTTTACCGCAGCCGCCTGCCAAAATGGCTGCCTTGGGCGAGCGCTGGGGCAGTATTTTTAATCGTTTTTCAAGGCGTATTGGGCGGCTTGACAGTAACACAACTGCTCAGATTTGACATCGTTACGGCTCACTTGGGAACAGCTTTACTATTTTTTGGCGCCCTGCTAGTCATCGGTTTCATGCTGACTCCCTACGAAGCTACAGGAAATGTCGGCAAATTGGCTTGGGTAAGTTCGATCGCAGCATTGTTAGTTTACCTGCAAAGTTTGCTAGGAGCATTAGTAGGCTCTAGATGGGCACTGCACCAATGTTTGGACTCCTCAGAATTGTGCTCGGTAATGAACAGCCACATCGCCGGTATCGTACCAGCTACAGCAGCGACTTTAGCCGTAGCAGTCATGGCTTGGCGGCAGCCTGCACTGAGTCCAAACTTGCGAAAACTGGCTAACTGGGCGAGTGTTTGCCTAATTGCTCAATTAGTTCTGGGATTAGCAACTTTCCGGCTGCACCTTCAGGTAGAACCGCTGACAGTCGCCCACCAAGCCGTCGGTGCTGCTTTGCTGGGAACCCTGATAGCTTTTAGTGTTTTAGCTTGGCGCGATCGAGTTTTATCAGCTTGAGAGATAAGACTAAAGTAAGAGGCGGCGGGTTTATTAATCCTTGTAGCTACACCAATAATTTATCGTAAAACCCGCCACTCCAACCTAATGACTAATGACGAATTCGCAAATAATTACTAACAGCTTACAACCGATGCAAGAAATTTTTACTAACGACAGGCCCCGCCTCCACGAAAACTTTTCGCAAGTGGTGAAAAGTTACTATCAACTAACAAAACCCAGAATTATTTTACTGCTGCTAATCACTACCTCAGCAGGAATGTGGATGGCCGCCAAAGGAGAAGTAGATCCGCTATTGCTGGTATCAACTATTACTGGAGGCGCTTTAGCTTCCGCGTCGGCAAATACGATTAATTGTGTCTACGACAGTGACATCGATTATATTATGGAGCGCACCCGGTGGCGGCCGATTCCTTCGGGGCGTGTCAAGAAGCGGGATGCTTTGATATTTGCGATCGCCCTAGCTACAATATCCTTTACATTGCTGACAGTTGTTGCCAACTTATTAGCGGCATTGCTAGCAATGTCAGGCATCGTTTTCTATGTCCTAATTTACACGCACTGGCTGAAGCGTCACAGCGTGCAAAACATCGTCATCGGCGGTGCAGCAGGGGCAATTCCCCCGCTAGTTGGGTGGGCTGCGGTGACGGGAGATTTGAGTTGGGGTGCGTGGCTGCTGTTTGGGATTATATTCCTGTGGACACCGCCGCATTTTTGGGCATTAGCAATGATGATTCGCGATGAATACAAGGAAGTAGGCGTCCCCATGTTACCCGTAATTGAGGGCGACGAAGCCACAGCCCGCCAAATTTGGATTTACACGCTATTGATGATTCCTGCAACTTTGCTGCTAGTTTATCCCCTGCATTTAGCGGGCGCGGTGTATGCGGGAACAGCTATTTTCCTGGGTGCTATTTTTGCCCAAAAAGCTTGGTTGCTGTTGCAGACTCCAGAGGATAAGGCCGTTGCGCGATCGCTCTTCAAATACTCTATTCTGTACCTGATGCTCTTGTGCGCCGGAATAGTCGTTGACAGTTTGCCTGCGACTCATAATTTTACTACTGCTGTTGTACAAAATGTGCAAACTTTGATTAGTGCAGTTGTTATGTAGTCTGCTTTTAGAGCCCCGACTTCTTGAAGAAGTCGGGGCTCTCGCTATTTAGATATTTTTTAAGTATTTACGCAAAAACTCTAACTGGTTCACCATTTCCTCTGCTGTCTTATTACCAGTTATTTCCATAATCACTCTAACTTGCTCGCCGACGGAATAGTCTCGTGAGCCGCTACCGTAGTTATTGCCGGAAGCAAGTAGTTGTGTGGATTGAGGCAGGCTTTGGGTGACGATCTTTCAGGGTATTGAACTTGAGGTGGCGATAGAGGAATTATATCGCGGTGTGAGTTTGGGGCGATAAATGAAATAAGCTAGAGACAAAGATTTTAAACAATTTTAACCCATGCCAGCATCCGTTGCTTATCTGTTTGATAGAATTACAGTGAACCCAAGACAATGTGGCGGTCGTCCCTGCATCCGGGGAATGCGGATTCGAGCCATCGATATCCTAGAGTTGCTAGCTGCTGGTTTTAGTTTTGAGCAAATTCTCGAAGAATTGCCCGACTTGGAACTTGAAGATATCAAAGCTGCGCTTCTGTATGCAGTCCGCAAACTCGATCGTCCCGTTGTAGCCGCATGACAATTTGTTATACTGAAGTTCAGATTAATAGTTGGGCTGTTCAAATCCTCGGCTAAGGTGTGACACATACATATCCCCTTGTTCTCTAGCGTCAGTGTTAGGCTTACTCATGATAAAAAAGCTGCTAAAAATTCCTTTACTCTCAAAAAATTTAGCAATTCTTAGACATTACTTCCCTGATGCAAAGGTATTCATACATGGTTCTTTAGCCCAAGGTTCAGAAAGTTTTAGAGATATAGATATTATTATTGTTAGCTATATGTTCTCGGATACTGTAGGAATAAAGCGCGCACAAATCACTTGTGAAATTTTGCGAGATCTCAACTACAGCATCGATCCAATATGTTTAACTCCGAAGGAGTTTCAGCGCTTTCTTATGGCAGATCATATCTTCACCCATACAATAAAAGAAAAGCTATACCCAATATTGTGAAGTAAAAGTAGTAGTAATGAACCAACAAAGCCACAAACTGTTCAGATCAGCAATTCAAGAAGTTTGGCAATACTGTCAATCGGAAATTGATTCGGGTGCATTATCAGCCAGAAGAAGAACTACGCTAGGAGAGGCTGCATTACTTATTTATGAGGTTCTTATATCAGTCAGCTTATCATCTGTCGATCGTGTCCTGTTAGAAAAAGTATTTTACAAGATATCGCATATTATATATGACGAAGAATCACTGTTCTACTACAGCAGTTTTTACTACAGCTACCAAAATGTGCAAAAGGAACTAAAGGAAGCGCAAAATCACTTCTTGAAAGCGAATCTAGACATCTTAGCAATGCGATTGAAAATCCGGCTAATTCGCATGGGAGTTGCCAAGTTTGGTGGAAATTCAACGGATCAATACTTTTTATCACGCTTAGAACAGCTAACTTGGGGTATCAAGTATGTGTTTAATAAAAGTTGTGTTGATCTATATATTCCAGCTTTATACGCTATGGCGAATCTTCATCAGACTCTGATTGAACTGCTTGATGGAGCAATCGCAGAAAAAAATATAGTCCAAAACAATCTGAGAGTTGTGAATAGTCTCCTAGTGACAATTACAGGAAGACCAGAAATCAAAAAAACTCTTGCTGAATCTATGCAGTTGAGTTTCTTTGTGACAGACCAATTAAGAAGATTTCAAGTTATTGAAGGAAATCAGCCTAGTTATGAGTTTAGTGAGATAGCCTTTGACTCTTTAGACTGGACACCACAAACTCGCTCTCTGACTTCGCTAAGTTTTCATACGCCAGATAAGTTTATACAAATTTGCTCTCACTCAGTTGATAACTGGCTTCAAAATCTTGAGAGTATGCAACCAATCTCCAAGATTTGGTTAACTTTTATTATTGCCAGATATTTCAAGTTAACTGAGTTTTCTGAGGTATTTACTTTAGATCTTAATTACTCGGCTAGCAATTCTCTTGACATAAATGAAGTTATGACGACTTACTTTAGTGCATATCGTGCTATTTCTAGTTGCTCAGTTAGTCCGGCTGACCTCGATACATTATTTGCGCTGGATGATAATGAACTAAGAATACGACTTGGAAAATCCCTGATTAACTTGGATAAAGTGGTGATTGAAAGAGAGGCACGGAAGCCCCACGGTGTGTCTGAAATAGCTGATATGGAAATACCGTTAAGCTTAAAAAGCGGTAAAACTCACTACCTTTGTATGCCGTTCAAATCTGCTCTTGAAGTCCGTAAAGAATCGGTGTCTGTAGACTACTCGTATCAAATTATCCGCCCTTTCACCTTTTTTGATAACTGCGTTGTCGTTTTTGTCACGGCAAAAAAATGTTCGCAACCTCTGATGAATTCAATTAAGCAGATGCGCGAAAAGTTTAATTGGCCAATTGGTGTACTTCAACACTCAGAACTAGCTGCTCTCCTGAAGCTCAATGGAAATTTATGATCGTATAAGCTAATGCCATGCAAGCCAAACTTCAAGAACAACTTTCTCCTGCTGATGCCGAAGTCATTTTGAGACGTTTGCCAGAACGAATTCAAGTGGCTCCGATCGCGCGTGCTGCGGAAATTGAATATCCGATCGCAGCGACGATCGCCATTTCGATCGCCAATTTTCTCGACACAGAAGCATTAGGTTTCGTAGATTGCAAACCAGGACGCGGGCAGTAAAATCGAGAAGTCCCAGGCGATGAAGTTCGAGATAACGTGAAAGCCCGATCGCTAAAATGATGAATAGATGTTGCTGCCAAGATAACCATGACCACCATCACCCTCAACCTCTCTCCCGAACTCGAACACCAGATCCGCACTGAAGCAGCTAGACAGGGCGTTGAACCCGATCGCTACATCCTCAACGCCCTGCAAGAACGCCTCCAGCCTAGACTTCCAACCACCCAACCTACAGAAGCCGACTTGCTGCAACAAATTAACATCGGCTTTAGTGCACAAACCTGGGAAGAATACCATGCCCTCATCGCCAAGCGTCATGCCGAAACCCTGACTCCCGAAGAACACAAGCAACTGATCCAAATGAGCGATCGCCTTGAACAACTCAATGTTGCCCGCATTCAAGCCTTAATTCAACTCGCCACCTTTCGCAACCAACCTCTGACGGAGCTCATGCAAACCCTCGGCTGCCTGCGGGTTCTTCCGTCTATGATAAGAAGCAGTTAGAGTCTTAAAAAATTTATGCCAGTTGTAGCAGTTAAAACTTACATAGAGTATCGGAATGATGCCTATTGGGTTGAAGGAACTCGGATTTCTCTTGACTCGATCGCCTATGCTTTCCAACAAGGATTATCGCCCGAAACTATTGTTCAGTCTTTCCCACTACTGACACTGGAACAGGTTTATGGTGCGATCGCCTTTTATCTAGCCAACCGCGCTGAAATCGACGCTTACTTAGCCGCCGAAGAAGCTGCATTTGATGCGATGCCTCAACCTCTACAAACCCGCGATCCAGCTTTGTACAACAAACTGATTGCAGCTAAAGCAGCAAGACAGCAGGTGCGATCGTGAATGTGCGCTATCAAGCTGATGCTGACTTAAATCAGGCGATCGTCACAGGGTTACTGCGACGAGAATCTACAATCGACTTTCAAACTGCCTTTGCTGCTGGGTTAGAAGGTGTTAAAGATTCCGACGTGCTGGCAATTGCAGCACAGCAAAGACGTGTTCTCGTCAGCCACGATCGCAAAACAATGCCAGCGGAATTTGCTGAGTTCATTACTACTAATCAGAGTGCTGGAGTCATTATTGTTTCCCGAAAAATACCGATGGAAGTTGTCATTGAAGAACTACTCTTGATTTGGGCAGCATCTAGTGCAGAGGAATGGGTCGATCGTATTGCCAAGCTACCCCTTTGATGCACACTAAAATGGATATCGAAAGCATTAAGCTAGAAACAGACAACAGAGAGCCAACCTACGCAAAAGGTTAATATCAATGGTTGCGATCGCCCAAAAAACCCTTTCCTTCGAGGAATTTCTCAACTGGGATGACGACTCAGGTAGGTCATTCGAGCTAGTCAATGGAGTTGCCATGCCCCTGAGTGAACCCACAGCCAAACATGAGGATGTCGTCGATGGTTTATGTCGTCTCTTGGTAGATCATTGCCAATCCTTGAACCTTCCCTACGTTCCTCGACAAAGTAAACAAGTCAGATTGAACGCTGCCCCGGGCGAAAGTGAATCGAGTCGTAAAGCCGACATAGTGGTGTTTGCCAAGGAAGAATGGGTCAGAATGCGTCAAAGTTCTGCCTCTGCTGCTGCCTATATTCCACCTCCGTTGGCGATCGAAGTTGTCAGTACGAATTGGCGGGATGATTACCGCATCAAATTGAATGAGTATGAAACTTTAGGAATCCTGGAGTATTGGATCGTTGATTATGCAGGGTTGGGAGGCGTTCAGTATATTGGTTCTCCAAAACAGTCTACGGTGACCATCAACCGCTTAATCGATGGTGAATATCAGGCACAGCGATATCAAGGAGAAGCCATTATTGTTTCTCCAACGTTTCCTCAGTTGGTATTAACGATCGCTCAAATCGTGGCGATGACAGAAGTTTAGTGTTTGCAAATTATGAGACTTGCAATCGTTGGTTGACGAACTGTACGAGCAATTGGGATACAATTATTTCCTCAATTACGATAGCAATCCACCATCCCCTTGCTTAAACTCAGAGATAACGGAGGTTTGTCCATTGATCGGCGATCGCTATTATTTTAACTTGACTGAGATTTTAACAAACCGGGTTTTTGACCAAATCTGCGGGCGGCAACGAAATATCTTCCTCAAAAACCCGGTTTCTGAACCCCAAATTAATTCGACTGAATTTGCGAATTCAAAACCTTAGAAATTCGATCGCGCGTTTCCTCCAAATGAGCCCGCGTATAAGCATCAGCATTCCGATCCAAATTCCGAATACTCTTGCTCAAACCCTCCCGCAACTGCCGCAACTCGTACCAAGCCAAACTCCGCGCATCCTCAGGAACACTGGTTTTTCGCAGCACCATTCCGATCAAAATCGCCAAATGTTCCCGCTGCAAAGAACGCCGAAAAGTTGAAATTTGCATCTTCTTTTCCGGCTGCAAAACCTCTTTCCAGATATCCTTTTGCACAGTATCCAACACTTCCGGCAACCTCAAAGCAGTTTCCGGCGCTGATTTTAACTCCGCATCCCGCAGCCTCGCCAGCCGCGTCGGAGATAGCAAAACCCGCAATACAAACCGCTGCAAAAAAGTAATTCGATCGCCGATCGGGTAATCTAGAGGAAACACCAAAGCCGGACTTCCCCAGTGCTCCCAGCGCGAAGGCGCCAATTTGTTGAGCAACTCCGGCGCAAAACTAAACGCATCCGGCGCAAAAACGTACTTCTCTAATGTTGCTAAAGCTTCTCGCTGCTGAGAAAGTTCGATCGGCACAAACGGCAACTTCGCATTAGTATCTCCAGGGCGAATCCGACTAAACGACTGTCCGCCCACATACAAAGTCGCATTCATCACTTGGTTGACATAATACCCGAACACCGAATCAAACATCACCCGCAGTTCGTTATAACCATCTCCCCCAACCGGAATTCGCTTTTCTAAACGCTTCCACATCGCCCTAGCATTATCCAACTGCCATTGCGAATACCTCAGCATATTGGCGCTGAGATCAAAGGTATTTGCAGCGGGATCGAGATCGACAGAATCCTCATCCGGCGCGTAAGCTAATTGTGGTTCCGCAGCGCGGCTGGCAATTTGTTGCAGCGCTGGTAAGTCGCTGTTCGGGTTTGCGCCGCCAATCACCTTGTAACCGTACTCGATCGCCCAATCGTCGTAAGGCCCTACAATCGTTGGAAAATAGTCGCCCTGCACTGTTCCCTGCGGTGCCAAATTAATCGGCACATAATCCATCACCGACGCAATCATACCTTGCGTGCGAGTTACCTGAGTATTGTTCAAATCCTCCGGTTGCAGCATCGTACTCCCGTGAAAATTGTGCCTTAAACCGAGAGTGTGACCGACTTCGTGCGCCGTCAAATATCTGATATATTCCTTCACATAATCGTCAATCGTCCCACTGCTAGGCGCTGCATTTTCCAACAGATCCATCGACATTGCCCCGATCGCAAACTGCCGGCTCGATTCCAACCCAAAACACATATCCGAACTCGACATCAAGCGCGATAAAGGCGATCGCTGTTGCTCTTGGTATCTTTCTACCAAAGTCGGCAAATCATCAGCAATTCCACCTTGACCATTTTCCCCGCTGCTTTTTCCTAAATCGCCATTTTCTAGCACCTTCAAATAGCGAGAATACATCCCAAACTGACAGGGATTGGTATTAGAACCGTTTCGCCCTTGAAAACTCTTAGATAGCGAGCGATTTTGTTCCACCAAAGACCCATAGCCCTGTTTGATTTCCCGGACAACATTAGCATCCAAAAGAATGTCAGCATCCAAAATTTCCCCAGTCAGCGGGTTAGTGCGAGACGGCCCGATGCCTGCAAACTGAGGCTCAAAAGAACTCGACCAGCGAATAGTATTGTAGCGAACGTCAGCCGGGTCCCATTTAGCATTGTCCGGCATTTGTTTGACCTGAATTGCCTCAGTAAAACCTGCCTTTTCAAAAGCTTTGTTCCACTCCAAAACGCCCTCGCGAATTGCGTTTCGGTATTCGGGAGGCACATTATTTTCAATCCAAAAGACGATCGGCTGTACCGGAGGCGACATCGGCGCTGTCGGGATTTGCTTTTGCAAATGCCAGCGATTGATATAGCGCACAAAAGGCTCCCGGCTGCTCTTGTCAGAAAAGTCCTTATATGCTGTAAGAAAATAGCCCACTCGCTCGTCCGCAAGTCTGGGGCGGTAGCCGTTATTTAGCGGCACTTCCGAGAAACTGTAGTGAATGCGGAGGTTAAAAGCGCGACTGTCAGGAATCGAAGGTAAATAGTTAACCGCACTGTCATCATCGCTAGAAAAACCGTAAATAGAAGCAATTTCCACATTCAGCGGAAACGCCTTAACATCTTTAAAATAAGACTTGTCTTCATCGATCGAGTAAGAAGCGCCCAAAATCATCGGCAAAATCGCTTTTACCCCAGGTAAATCCCGCTTTTCGCTCATCAGCAAATCGCCTAAATCGATCAGCAGAGTTTGTCTTTGCGAATGAATACTTTTGAGCGGCAAAGAATAGAGAATCGACTCGCTAAATCCCCGTTGTACCGAACCTGCTTGCGGGTCGCCCGGCCTGGTGCGAAAGTTTATATTTGGTATCACAAACTGCACCTTATTTTGGACGCGGCGCAGTTGAAACAAGAAATCGCCGATCGGCATTCCGCTCAAAATGCCCGCTTCCCCTAAACCAGATGCCAATGTCACAAAGCACAGGAACTTTTTGTTGAGTTGTTCCGGTTTAATTTCCAGATACACTTTATCAGTGGCTTGATTGCGGTAAAGAGTAAATAGTCCCTCTAACTTTTGTGCGTCTTGGACAACCTGTTCAAAGGGTGCCAGAGTTTGCTGTTCGCTACTTTGTTCGTTGCTGGGCGGCCCAGAGGATAAAGCAAAAGGTAACCAGAAACCTTTATACAAACTGAAGCAGAAAAATGCTAAAGATAATATAAAAAATATCAAAGGCAGATTTTTTCTGGCACTTTTTATCTGTAGATTTTTGGTGTTTTCAGGAAATATCAATTTTTTCATTTTCAGTATCCAGTGGCCGGAAAGAAGAGTTTTGAGATACCCGCGCCGCACTCGCAACGCTGGGCTCCTTTAACTTCTAAAATAACTCACAACTCAAAAGTCAAAACTACTGTTTCGCGGGCCAGGGAATCATGGGATCTTGAGCCAACCGCTTAGAAACTGCAATAGCACCGTAACGGTTGAGGTGGCTGGGGTCGGAAAAAGATTCCCGCGCTTGGGGCCACAATAAACTATTATCTAGGAAAATTAGTCCGCTTTGGGCTGCTAATTGTTGCATATATTGCCGGAATTCTTCTTCGTAACCTGTCCGCACCGGGTCTAAATAATCCTCAGTCAGAGGCATATTCACAAACACGAGATTGATGTTGCGAACCTTGGTAAATTCGATCAAATTTTTGAGTGCTAGAGCTTGTTCGCCTATCAATTTAAAATTTTGATAGTCGGAGTCGTAATAACCAGATACTTTCGGGTGCTTCTGAAAGTAAGTCTCGGGATTGAAGCGGATATCGATCGGCAAAAAGCCATTTGGTTGAAACTCGCTGACGGGTTTACTCGCAGCAGTTGGCTGGGCATTTTCCGTTGTTTGTTCGCCCAGGGCTGCGGTTTGGGGGCTGTCAGTTGCAGCAGGGGCTGATGGATTAACGATCGATCGCAAAAACCCTTTGAGTCGATCGCGCTTTTTGTAAATTGCAGAACCCTCAACCAACTTTTTACTCACCAATTGCTGAACGTTAGCTTGAGTTTGTGCCAAATTGTTCACCAATTCAGTGGCAGTCCCCACCGGATTGTTGGCGCTTTCGTTCGATGTTTCGGATTCTAATTGATTGGTGCGGATCAGAAAACTACCCCGGCTCAATTGCCTGTAACCTTCCGAAGAAGCGATCGCACTAAAAGTCAAATCCGGCCGCCCGCTGTTTAGAGCCCTCGCCCCGTCCGCCAACACCAGCAATTTCGGCAGTTGTTGCGGCGGCAAAATCCGGCGGATGAGCGAATCTACAACCTGGAGAGTAGCTCCATTCACCCCAAAATTGTAAGCCCTCAGCCCCGGGTAGCCTGAAGCTGCCAAAGCTGTTTCCAAAACCGCCGGGTCGATGCCTCGCAGCGCCCTCGAACTACCGACAATTAAAATATCCGGCGGTTTTTTGTGCAAGTGGATGTACTCTTGATAGCGCGCTATCTGCTCGTCAAGCTGCTGGCTCCTCAAAGTTGGGAACACCGCAGGAGCAGAAACATCAGCTACAGGAACGCTAGTATTTCCCGGTTTCGTAAACCCAGAGCCATTGAAAGCCTCTTGCTGGTTCGCCGACGGCGACGGCTGCAACGGAATTTGAGGCAAATTTACCTCATCAGCAGGGGGAACGGGGTTCGGGCTTTCCTTCGGAAGTGGGGCTGTAACGTCGTCCACAGCCTTGGGAGAGGGATTTTGACAATTTGGGCCCTTACAAACTTCCGAGGCGCTAGGAGCTTGACTGACAGTCGCAGATTGCAGAAATAGACCGAGGAGCCAATCGGTATTGAAAGTCAGCAGACAGCCCGCGATCGCCCAAATCAAAGCTATTCCCGCCGCGCGATCGGCTCTCACGCCTCCCGGCGCAGCAGCATTCGTTGACAAACCATCGTTGGGAACAAACAAACCCGAAGCGACAAGCGGTTGCACCGCAGCTTGAACTAACTGCTCGCCCAGATTGTATCCCGGGAGTCTGATTTTGAAGCGGGGCCGCCAGGAGTTGGGCGTCGGAGCATCGAACACCAAATTGTCGCCCAAACCCGAAAAAGCCCCCTCATCCGCCGGCGCAAACTCCGGTACCGGTTCCTTTTCCAACACAGCCAGTTGCGAGGGAGCCGGTGCGGGTGCCGCTGCTGATTCCTCGTCAACCGCCGTTCTGAGGTCAATTGCGTAGCGCCACAGCGGCACTTTCTGGCCCGCGCGGCGTCCGTAGACTCGCACCCCTGAGGCTCCCGGAATTTGTAACTGCCGCAAGAATTTAGCCACCGGCGGCCCGACCTTCGACTGAGAAGGGCAAGTCAGAGCTTCAGTCATGACGTGCAGCACGTCGGCTTTTTGCAGCACGACCGCCCGAATCCCTCCAGTTTCCAGCTTGCGCCTGAGACTGGGGTTGAGCAACCTGTTCAATAAAAAAGTCAAAGCCAATTGGTCGCCCTCGATCGCGAGCGTTTTGGTGCTCGCAGCCAAGTCGGGATGGTGGGCAGCAGGCAAGTCCACCCAGTCTATCCACACCGGAGACTCCGGGGCCGCCTGAGAGTCCTTGGCTGGTTCTACGCCGTAGATAGTAGCTGCGCGGATGCCTTGGGGTGCGAAGGAAGCCAACAAAGGGGCGATCGTGTCGGTGGTTTGCTGCTTGTCGGGGTATTCTTGCCGTTTAGTCTTTTGTCCTTTTTTGGCAGTTTTGCTGCAAAACAGGTGGAGGGTTGCTTCTTTGAGGGTGGCCCGCACTTCGACTCTCGATGCTGCCAAGTGTTGGTTTAGCAGTTTGGCGATCGCAGGTACGTCTCCCCACCTGGCCCATTCCTTGAGAATTTTGTCTGGCGAAGTCAAATCCACCCGCAGCACCCAGTCCGGCTTCGCTTCGCCGCTGACTTGGCTGCCGATTAATGCTTCCCGGAAATCCTCTAGTTCCAGTTTCCGCAGCCTGCCGGCGATGGGTTCTGCCAGCAAGGAAGGGTCGGGGCTGTAAGCTGACTCGCACAGCACCAGCAGCCGGCGTTCCTTGGGCTTGATATTTTCCGGCGCCTGAGCCTGCAGGTTTTCCCGGCTGCTTTTGAGTTCTTTTTCGCGAATGCTTACTTTCACCGAAACTCCCATCGGCCCGAGGATTTCGCTGAGATAGCTGGCGATCGCCTCTGGATAGCCCCGGCGCGCCAAAGTTTCCGGCGAAACCGTCAATGTTCCACCGCGATCGCCCTCGCCTGAGTCAGCTTCGGGGGATTGAATCAAAGCCACCGCGCCACGGTTCGCTTTCTGCTGCGGGGGAACGGCGGAACCGAAAACTTCCCGCGTCGCAGCAGCCGAAGTGTCGATCGTCACGGCGGAAGTTTCAAAAACTTCTGGGTATTGAATCCGGGAGGCGACGGGCAGACTTTCGGCGTCAAAATCCAGTTCTTCCCGTACTTGCGGCGGGTGGGTCGATGTTTTTACAGCCTCTGGTGTCTGTTTGAGTTTGTGATTTTGATTCTTAAATTGGTCGAAAAATCCGCCTCTTTTAGGGCTGGCTGGCGGTTCGTCGGGGGAACTAGCTGGCGGCGGCACTTCGGCAACTTTTGGTTCCGGTTGCTGTGGCTGTGGCTGTTGCTGTCGCTTGGGACTGCTGCAATCGAGCCGGACTGTCCAGTCATTTTGTCGGGAACCGATTTTGCGACCGCACAGAAACAACTGGTAAATTTTAGGTCGATCGGGCAGCAGTCGCGTTAAATCAGTGTGTTCGAGGGCGTTGGTAAATCTCGCCGTCACCAATTCTTGAGACGGGCACTGCGCTGCTTCGCACAAAATGTGCAGGTGATTTCCCCGCAAACGCGCTTGTACTTGAACTTCGGGAAGCCCTAAAGCTTCCCCGGCCCACTGCGACGCGCTCGATCGATTGTCTGCCAATATGCTCCCGTTCGCATTCAACATGAAACTCTAAATTTTGCCAAAGCTGGTTTTGTTTTCTAGAAATAGCACAGTTACAGATTTTACAGACAATTATTTGATTTGCCGAGCCTAACCGTTTTGTCTGGTTTAAGCCATGCTGGACTTAGTGTCTTGCCTTGTATCCCCTCGGCTTCGAGCCGTTGGGGAATATTTTTTTGATAATACCTCGACATTTTGGCACAGATAGGTCCAACTTAAGCCAAGCAATAAGTTATTCGTCATTAGTCATATCGTTTCCGTTTGCATCCGAATAATAATTAGACCTCTCTCATAATTCTTGTGGAACAGGCATCCTGCCTGTTCAAGACTGGCTTTTCGGGAAATTTCTATTATTTTCCGACTGTAGTGCTGTGGTTTCGCCATGCTCCGCGGAGAGAGTCGCACGATCTATCTCATTCGGGGAGCATCCCGATTTTATACAAAGCGTTTTTTCCGAGTGCAAGCTTAAGATCTCGCGAGAAGATATTTATAGACTTGGCTGCGCGGGGACGATCGCTTGCAGGATATCATTCGGATGTCACCGGATTTGAGATCGGAAGTCATTAGTCAAAAAGCAGCAGTCAAGATGATTGTTTGCCTTGTAAACTGAGGATTACGGATTGACACAGGAGAAATTTATGCCGTCGGAAAACCAAGACTTGCTCAAAAATAAAACACCTAACAGTCCAAAGTTGCCAGTTCCCTCAGACATTTTATTGAGCTTGGTCGCCTTACCCATGCTGGGCGGGTTGGTGGTGGCTAAAGCTGCTGCTGAGTTTGTTGCGTCGATCGGCGTTGAAAGCGAAGAAGTTTTTCGGGGCTCGCGCCTCCCCGTGCTCAACTTTCCTCAATCACAGGACTAGAAGGCCCAAGGAAGGATAAGGAAGGATGCTGCAGCTAGAAGTTTAATTTTTTGACCCCGCCTAAAAACGGATACGGTGCCACGTACTCCTGTCGTGGAGAGATAAAAATTTTCGACCCCAGTTCAACTTCCCAGATTCATCTTTGGAGTAAATCTAAAATTGTTCGACTGAGCGCGAGTCAACTGACCGCTCGCCGAACCTCTCAGGCTGAGCGTCTAAAATCTAAAATCGCAAGTCAACTGATATGAAAGCTTGACAATAGGTACAATCTGTGGCCTAAGAATTAATCTTTCCTTATACTTTGTACATAAGTGCCTTCTACTTTCTACGTTGCAAGAAGTTGTCTCAAATTTGACTGCAAACAAAAGTGTTTTAGGCGAAACTAAACCATACAATTTTCTTGACACCCGCAGCTATTGAGGAACAGCCCGATGAGTTCAGTCCTCCAGTCTTCAGAACAGGCTATTGATGCAACATCTATTTCCCATTCTCCCGCTTACCCAAAATCAGACCTGTTTCTGCGCAATCGCCTCAAAGTAGTAGAGGACTTGTGGGAATCGGTGCTGCGACAGGAGTGCGGGCAGGAATTGGTGGATTTGCTCCAACAAATGCGATCGGTCAATTCCGCTGAGGGACAAGCCACTCAGTTTCGCGAGTCGAATGTCGTACAGTTAATCGAAAAGCTCGACCTCAACGCCGCCATCCGCGCCGCTCGGGCTTTTGCACTGTATTTTCAGTTGATCAACATTGTCGAACAGCACTACGAACAGCGAGACCAACAGCTAGCTTACTCTAGCAGCAACGATGCTGGTGGGCGGATGTTTTCTAAGCTGCCAGGACAAGCAACGGATGCCCCCGATCGCCCGCGGCACAGGGAAGGCCCAAGCCCCACCCAAACAGCTTTGAGCAATGCAGACAGCAGCGAGACGATCGCCCGAGATGCCGGCACTTTTCACCAACTGTTCCCGATGCTGCTGCGCTTGAACGTGCCCAGCCAGCAAATCCAGCGTTTGATCGATCAGTTAGACATCCGCTTGGTATTCACCGCTCACCCGACGGAAATTGTCCGCCACACGATCCGCACCAAGCAGCGGCGGATGGCGAAGATTCTCCAACAGCTAGACCAAGTTGACGAGAAATTTCAGGTGCTCGGAGCCGACCCTCAAAGCCCCTACCCGGTGTCTTGTTGGGCAGCGGCGGCTCTCCAAGAGCAACTGATGGAAGAAATTCGCCTCTGGTGGCGCACGGACGAACTGCACCAATTCAAGCCGACTGTGCTTGACGAGGTGGAATACACTCTCCACTACTTCGATGAAGTGCTGTTTGATGCGATTCCCGAACTCTACCACCGCTTAAAGCAAGCGCTCCACGCTTCTTATCCTTATCTGAAACCGCCGAGTTACAATTTTTGCAAGTTCGGTTCTTGGGTGGGATCGGATAGGGACGGCAACCCTTCTGTGACTCCGAAAGTTACTTGGCAAACAGCTTGTTATCAGCGCCATTTGGTGCTGTGTAAGTACATCAACGCCGTGAAACGCCTCAATGAACTGTTGAGTTTGTCGCTGCACTGGAGCGACGTGCTGCCGGAATTGCTCGAATCTCTCGATCGCGACAGATCGGAATTTCCCGAGGTTTACGAGCAGTGGGCGATCCGCTACCGCCAAGAGCCTTATCGGTTGAAGCTGGCCTACGTGCTGCAGCGGCTGGAAAATACGCGCGATCGCAATTGGCGGCTCTACAAAGGAGACGAGTTGCAGCGGGAACGCGAAGCTTTGTCAGAACCTCCCGGAATGTCGGGGCTTTATCGATCGGGTACTGAGTTTTTAGCCGAGTTGCAGCTCATCGAGCGCAATTTAGTCGAAACAGGTTTGAGCTGTCGGGACTTGGAAAATCTGCTCTGCCAAGTAGAAATTTACGGATTTAATTTGGCTTACCTAGATATCCGCCAAGAGTCAACAGTACACTCCGACGCTTTGAGCGAAATTGCTGAATACTTGCAAATTTTGCCCAAGCCTTACAATCAAATGTCGGAATGCGATCGAATTATTTGGCTGGCAACGGAACTGCAAACTCGCCGCCCTTTAATTCCAGCAGAATTGCCCTTTTCTCCCAAAACTTGCGAGACGATCAATACCTTCCGGATATTGCGGCAAATGCACCAGGAGTTTGGCCCGGAAATTTGCCAAACTTACGTCATTAGCATGAGCCATGATGTCAGCGATTTACTGGCGGTTTTGCTGTTAGCAAAAGAAGCCGGACTTTACGATCCGGCGACAGGAATTAGCAGCATTCAAGTAGTTCCCCTGTTTGAAACTGTGGAAGATTTGAAAAAAGCGCCGGAAGTAATGCAAAAAATCTTTGATCTGCCGCTTTATCGAGCTTTGCTAATAGGAGGATACGCGCAGGAAATAGCGGAAAAAAGCGAAGAAAATATCCAATGTCCAATCGACACTCTCAAATTGCAAGAGGTGATGCTGGGCTATTCGGACAGCAATAAAGATTCTGGTTTCCTCAGCAGCAATTGGGAAATCCACAAAGCTCAAAAGGCTTTGCAAATGGTTGCGGAAAAATACAATATAGAGTTGCGAATTTTTCACGGCCGAGGCGGTTCTGTAGGGCGCGGCGGCGGGCCTGCTTACAAGGCAATTCTGGCTCAGCCTGGAAAGAGTATTAGCGGGCGAATTAAGATTACCGAACAAGGCGAGGTTTTGGCTTCTAAATATTCTTTGCCGGAGTTGGCGCTTTACAATTTGGAAACTGTGGCGGCAGCGGTCATTCAAGCTAGTTTGCTGCACACTGGTTTTGATGGCATCGACCCTTGGAATGAGATTATGGAAGAGTTGTCGGTGAGATCGCGATCGCACTACCGCCATTTAATCTACGAACAGCCGGATTTAGTTGATTTCTTCCACCAAGTTACTCCGATTCAAGAAATCAGCCAGTTGCAAATTAGTTCTCGCCCGGCCCGTCGCGGTGGCAAAAAAGACATCAGCGGTTTGCGAGCAATTCCGTGGGTGTTTAGCTGGACTCAAAGCCGCTTTTTGCTGCCTTCTTGGTACGGTGTCGGCACAGCTTTGCAAGAGTTTTTGCTGGAGGAACCAGAAGAACACATGAAACTTTTGCAATATTTCTACTTGAAGTGGCCATTTTTTAGAATGGTAATTTCTAAGGTGGAAATGACTTTATCTAAGGTGGATTTGCAGATTGCAGAACATTACGTGCAGGAGTTAGCTTTGCCTGCTGATAAGGAGCGGTTTAAGGCTTTATTCGATCAAATTGCTGCCGAATTTCACTTGATTCGCGATTTGGTTTTAACGATTACCGGACACCAACGTTTGTTGGACGAAGATCCGGCATTGCAGCGATCGGTGCAGTTGCGAAATGCGACGATTGTGCCTTTGGGTTTGTTGCAGGTTTCGCTGCTGAAACGTTTGCGGCAGCACGGTAGTGGCGGGGTTCCGGGGGTGATTCACTCGCGTTACAGCAAGGGTGAATTGTTGCGGGGAGCTCTGCTGACGATTAATGGAATTGCTGCGGGGATGCGGAATACCGGCTAAGGAAATAGTTTTGAGTTTTGAATTCGTGGTGAGGTGCGCGCTTACGCACCTTGCTACTGCTAGTTTCAGAATTCAGGCGATCGCCCATTGTAGTCACAGCCATAGAAAACTGTTCGCTATGCTAGCTGAGATTTTTTTATGTCTAAACGCAAACAGTCTGAAGGTTGTCGCCCGATGCTGCGGCGCACTTTTTTATTTTTAACGGGCATAGCTTTGGCCCGGGTTGCGGCTGACTATTTTGCGATCGCCCAAAACCGAGATAGTTTCTTGACTTTCATGGGTCAAATGTGGCAAAAGTCACTCGCTTTTTTATCCAGTATACAATCCAATCAAACTCCTCCACCTCGGCCTAGTAATTCCATTCTAAAATCCGCGAAAACTCCTCAAACTCCGCCCAGCAATCCCATCGTTAAATCGCCCGAAAGTCCTCAACCAAAGGCCGCGAATTCTCCTTTTGTGAAGTCTCAAACTCAAGTTATTAGACGTTCCGCTAATCAAGCAAAACCTGTACAACTCAGCAGTCAAAATCTAGCTGGCGCAAGTTTTTATCTGACAACTATTGACCTCGCCGACCCAGAAATTTATATCACAATTGGGTTAGCTAATAATGCAGACTTTGCAAATACTTCTAAAGTAACGCGGGGTGACGAACCTTTTGAAAATATGGTGTCGCGTTACCGGGCTGCTGTTGTTGCTAACGGGACTTTTTTTGGTAAAGATGAGCAGAAATCTGTGCTGGGAAATATGGTGGCGGCGGGTAAGTTTCTGAAATACAGCCGATGGGAAAATTACGGCACGACTTTGGGGATGAAAGCGGGAAATCAATTGGAAATGGTGACGGCTAGAACTGAAGGTAAGCCGGATTGGAGTCAACATTGGTTTTCTCTGACTTGCGGGCCGAGATTGGTTAAAGGGGGGAAAGTTTGGCTGTCTCCTTTATCGGAAGGTTTTAAAGATTCTCATGTTTTGGGTGTGGGTTCGAGAACGGCGATCGGCTTTCCAGCTTCGAGAGATAAGTTATTTTTGGTGACTTTTCTTGATAGTTTGTCTTTGGAAGCAGAAGCTAAAGTTATGCAAGCGATCGGCTGTTTGGAAGCGATGAATTTGGATGGGGGCGCTTCGGTGGGTTTGGCTCATCAGGGGCAGGTTTTATTGCCACCGGGCCGGAATTTGACGAATGTGCTGGTGGTTTACGATCGCGAAAATCCAGCGCCGGCTCAGTTAAAGGAGTCCTGGGAACGCTTTCAAAAGGGATCTCGACCTTCCGCCGATCCGTCCGTTTTTTTTGATTGATCTAGCAGAAGGAACTTCGGCTTCCGTTGCACGCGATCGGGATGTAACGGATGGAAGAAAGAAGTCCGATGGAAGTCGGAATCTAGGGAGGATATCGATTTTGGGTAGTGATCCCGAGGGAAGGATGAGAGAATAACTCGTATTGCTGATTAAGCAAGGATTTGACTGGGAGACTAAAGTCTCCCGCGATCGCCCTTCCCTGGACTGAAGTCACAGGGTTTTCAGCTTATTTCCTATAACCAGTGCTGGGGATACGTCCTTTCTGCCGCTAAATTATTAAAGATGACGGCGCACAAGACCAAGATTATTGAGCCCTCAAAAGCAGGTGTTAGCAAAAATTTCCAGTCTGGTTGGGTCATCATGACGACTAAGGCAACTGCTCCCGAAGGCGGATGTAGAGTTCTGGTAATCTGCATAATTCCGATCGCACTAGAAACAGCCATCCCCATCGCCCAGGGAGAAGAACCGAGAAAATGCAGAATGATTAAACTGGTGAGAGCAGCGAAGAAATTGCCCCCAATGACATTCCGGGGTTGAGCCAAAGGGCTGTCAGGGACACCAAAGATCAGAACGCTTGTAGCGCCAAACGGAGCCATCAGTAAAGGAGAATTAGTTTTTACAGCCAGATATGACGTTGCAGTAATTGCCAAAAAACTGCCAATCCAACTCCAAAAAATATGCCGAGGATGAGGTCTGTCTACTGGGCAGGCCAATGGACACGATCGCCATCTCCCAAGGGTTTTAAACCAATAACTTTCCCATTTCAGTCGAATTTTTTTAAGGTCAATCATAAATCAGGTTAGTTAATAACCAGGCTTCTTAAATTGTCTGAACTAGCCTCCGCTAAAGTTAAGATATCATAACAATTTGTCAAAAAGTAGTTAAAGGCACAGATTTTTTACTTCTATGCCAGTCAAGCAGCAGCTAACCACTCGCTTGGAACCCACTAGCAAGTTTGGTCGGTTTTGCAACAGACGTTATCGGCAGTCGCACAACTTCACCGTTAGCCGTCAGAGTTATTGATGAGGGTAAAGCCAGAGGTTATTTGTAAGGTGCGATGCCCAGTAAGCATAAATTGAAAGATCGCACCCACACTTTGGATAAGTCTCTAGGTCAGAATGCGATCGCCCTTTTCTGGTTAGTGCGATCTTCTCGCTCGCACTCGGATATAATTACGAACTTAATCTTCGTTACGGAGAGTTTTGCCACTCGGCGGTAAGCTTGCGGAAATTGTATTGAGACGCGCCGGGGTGACAAGTAACGCAACTGCTGATATTTGCGGGTTGTGGCAGTTTTACTTTAGGGTGGAGTGCTTTGAAATAGCGAGAACTGGCGACTCGGTAGGCAACTTCTTCGTCTTTTCCTTGGGGACGGGAAAAAGTTTGCAGGTAGTTCCACACTAGCAGGCGGGGCGGGTCTACTAGCAGTTTGATGGTTTGTCCGTAGTGTTGGGAATCTTGCAGCAAGCGGCGCCAAGTTTCTGTAGGTAATACTTGCGGCGGTAAACCGATGTGACAGGTGGCGCAGTTTTCTAGGTACAGTTGCTGTCCGAGTTGGTAGCGTTCGGGAATGCGATCGACCGTACCAGTATCCTCGATCGAAGACACCTGAGCAAGTCGCGCGGGAGTGCGAGAGTAGGCAGTCTGAGCTGCAACCCATCCGCCACAGGTACAGCAGATAATTACCAACACTAGCAACGTTGAGTAAAGCCCCCGCAAGCCTACTCTGCGACGTTTGCGGGGTTTTTCCTGTTTCATAATTCTGAATTTATTTTTGGTTAAATCACTGGTATGCTCATGCCTTCGCGGGCTAAGCAGGCATTGGCGAACGTTGCCTGCACCTCTGCTTCGACTCGATCGAGAAAATTGTCGTCGTGGCCCGGATCGTGGTGAAACATCACGATTTTTTTGACTCCAGCAGCTTTCGCTATTTCTACTCCTGCTTGCCAAGTCGAGTGTCCCCAACCGACTTTCGGGGTTTTGAAGTTGTAATACTCTTCGTTGGTGTAGTTGGCGTCGTAAATCAGCACGTCGGCGTTGCGAGCTAGGTGTAACACGTTGTCGTCTAGCCGATCGGGAAAATGTTCTGTATCGGTGCAGTAGACGGCCGTGTGTCCCTCCCAGGTGACTCGATATCCGATCGCGGTGTTGGGATGGTTCAACAGTGCCGTTTCGATTTTCACATCGTCGAGTTCGAGAATATCCCCAGGGGTCAAATCGTTGAATTTGAGGTCTGACTGCATCACTTGGATGGGGACGGGAAAATTGGGGTGCACCATTTGGTCGGCAAGACGGTGTTTGATGGTAGTGCCGTTGGGGGCGATCGCACCGTAAATGTGAAAGCAGTTCCCTGGGATAAAAGCGGGAGTAAAGAACGGAAACCCTTGAATGTGATCCCAGTGAGTATGACTAAAAAACATATGGGCTTCGACAGGCATTTGCCGCAGCAGGTTGAGGCCGAGAACTCGCAGGCCCGTACCGCCGTCAAAAATCAGGCGTTTTTTGCCCAAGCGCATTTCTACACAGGAGGTGTTGCCTCCGTAGCGCAGTGTTTTGGTGCCGGGGGTGGCTATGCTGCCCCGCACGCCCCAAAACTGAACGACAAACTCGGTCAAAGGACTATTTTCCATTGTGGCTTTGCGATCTGAAGGCTGTGGATTGGGTAGAGAGGGTGCGGAATCTGGCATTTTTTTTAGTTTTGGCGGCAGGAACTTGGGAGTTGAAATCTTAGTTTTTACTTTTTAGTTTTTACTTTTTAGCAATCTGTACTATAATCCAGCGCTTTATCGGGAAACCATCCGAGTGCCGAACACTTGGGCTGTTAGAATTCTCAACCTTACGGGTTGGTGTAGGAGATGTCACGCTTGAGAGATTATTTTTTGCATCATGCGGGCTGCCCGGCGTGTTCTGTGTTCTGAGATTAAGATAGCGCCGATCGATCTAAGTGTTAGGGTAAAATTTCCTCAAACGTAGAACGCATTCCCCAGGGGTATAATTTGCGCTTAATCTTACTCTAGGAGTAGTATTTTTTTCAAGATTGGGACCGGGGCGGGGTTTTGAGGAATGCCGTTCCGGTGAATCGGCATTGACGACTGATTTGACCTTCTAGCTACCCGTTCCTCGACTGCATCGCCTGACCTGCAGCGGTTGCCTTAAGTTCGGCCTCCTGAGTTTTTAGTCGGGTTGTAGTCGAGGAGTGCGGGCTAGGGGCTTATTTGCGATCGGCTGCGATGCACTTTTCGACTAAGGGCATGACTTGATCGACATCTTGCCAACCCAGAATTTCCGTGACTTTTTTCTCCAAATTTTTGTAGGTTCTAAAAAATTCGGCAATTTCGTCCAAGCGGTGGGGGGCTACGTCTTTGAGGGACTTATAGTGAGCGTAGCGGGGGTCTTTGTCGGGAACGCACAGCAGTTTTTCGTCCCTGTCGCCTCCGTCGATCATTTCCAGCATTCCGATCGGACGGGCTGCGATTATGCACCCTGGAAATGTAGGCTCATCCATCATCACCATGCCGTCGAGGGGGTCGCCATCATCGGCTAAGGTATTGGGTATGAAGCCGTAGTCGCACGGATATTGGACTGAGGAAGAAAGCACCCGATCGAGAGCAAAGGCTTGCAAGTCTTTATCAAATTCGTACTTGTTTTTGCTACCGGCGGTAATTTCGATGAGGACGTTGAGCAGTCCTGGTTTCGGCTGTGCCGGAATTAGCGATAAGTCCACAACAATATCTCCAAGTTAACAGATGATTGGGATGAGTGCTACTTGCCAAATCCCTTTGATAGCATTTTACGGGCGATCGGGCCGAACGGCTGCATGAGATTGACCGAAAGCGGACGAGTGCGATCGGGGTTACACAATTTGAGGATGAGGCTTGTGGGGTGTCCCACCTGCTGTGAAAATACACCTGAGGGGCGGGACGCATCCCCCAGCTTGAGAGGGTAATGCTTTGTTTGGGCGAGATAGATATTGTCAGAACCATTTATTCTTTTTATCGTCTCTCAAAGTTATTTGAATTTTCAGTCCCAACCACTGGCTTAGTTCTGTCGCTAACCACTCGATTTCTGATTCACTTAGTCCCTGCTTCATTCCTAGTTGATATTTTTGGTTGCCCGCTTGCATAATTATCTGAGAAACTCTAGATAATTTGTTTTTCGTGCCGCGCCTAGTATATTCAATTTGTTCAATTTCCAACTGGCCAATGTCTTGTCTGGGAGCTGGCGGGCAATAATACCATTCCCACCCTAGCAGATGGCTGATATAGGAGATTTGCTGTCGATCGATTCTGAGACGCACTTCCACAAATAGTGCATCGATAAACTTTAATACTCCTGCCACAGCTAAGAAACTTCCTAATATCAGAAAAAGTAGCGGATTTATATCCCCGTTATGAAAATTGATATATAATGTGACATTCGCAGCAATCACACCCGAAAGCATGGCAATTAAACCAAAACCGACTCCCTGCGGCGGAATTATAACTTCTATAAATTCCGAATTTTTGGTCAATTTAATATCGCTGCCTTGCCGCTGCACTGCTATAGGATTTTTGTCTGTCGGGCGGGGATTTTTGAGCGATAGCCATGCTTCCCCAGCCGAGGATAACCGTTTGTTTAAACTAGGTTCTGTCATCCACTCCAGCCAATCGACTAAATTAGAATTGAGATGCGTTACCCGATCGGCAAATTGAATTTTCAAATCCTGCTGCGACAGTTCAGTGGGATGCAAACCCGTTACCAAATAAATTAAAGTTGCACCTAAACCGTAGAGATCCGAAGCCGGAACCGATCGCCCGCCAAACTGTTCCGGTGCCATATATCCGTATGTCCCCACTACTGTAATTGTGCCGCCAAATTTTGCAGCTTGGTTCTGCACCGAACCAAAATCAACTAAATAAACTTGTCCGACGGAGTGGGCAGATCTGCTGTGCAGTAAAATATTGCTTGGTTTAATATCGCGGTGAATAACAGGCGGCTCTTGCTCCTCGTGCAAATAAATCAAAATTTCTAACAGCGATTTAGCTAATTCTTTAACCTCGCTTTCGCTAAAAGTACGTCCCGATCGCAAATGCTCTTCCAAAGTTTTCCCCTCTACATAAGTCTGTACCAGGGCAAATCCTTTAGTGTCTGGTTCGTCAATTTCCAGGTAGTCGAGGTAGCGGGGAATTGCTGGATGAGCAAGTGCTTTTAAAGTTTCCGCTTCCCGTTCAAATAGCTTGAGTTCTTGCCATTCAAAATCGCTGCCGAGGAATAGCTGTTTGATGACAACTAATGCTTGAGTTTGCAAGTCACGAGCTAGCAGCGTTTGGCGACCAGTTTGTTTTCCCAATAGTCGCTGCACTTCGTAGCGTTCTGCTAATATTTGGCCAGTCATGTTTTTCCATCTGAATTTTAACTTGACATTAAAAGCTCTTCTTTTATATCCCCGACTTCTTGGAGAAGTCGGGTATCTGGGTATCATGATCTTATTCTCAATTTGAGATTACAGTCCGCTTGCTTTTTGATACCACCGAGCAATAGAGTTGGTATTTGCCCCCATTGACAGTCCTGCAATTAGGGACGGTGCAGATGCGAAGATAATATCATAATTCCTACCAAACAAAGGATTTATCCAAAAGAAGATGATGCTTGTCGAGGTACAGAGTACGATACTAATTGCACTTAAAACCTGTCGATTAAGTTTGGGATTAGTTAGGGGAAAAAACCACAAGCGGGTCACAATTCCTACGATTATTCCGTTCCACAGCCCCAGCAGCAAGCCGAGAGAAACGCCCACGATTCCTCCGATAATTGTCCCCATACCTGGATAAATAAAGGTGCTGTAAATTGCTATAGAAGCTCCTACAGCTAGAGCTCCTGTCCCAGTGCTGCGCCAGATCGCATTCCAGAACAAGCTAGAGGTATCCACCGTTTTTTCCTTTTTCAATGGCAGGGAATATTGGTTTATTTGCTGTGGTTTTTCTAGAACTTCTTTTGCGATTTGGACTGAGGCGGGACGGCGATCTAAACTCGGATGTGTCATCCACTTCAGCCAATTGGTAAAACCGGAACTCAGTTGGGTGAATTGCTCGAACTCGATCTGCAAATCTTTCTGCGGCAAGTCGGCAGGATGCTGCTTGGTAATTAAGGCGATTAATGTTGCTCCCAAGCCGTACAAGTCGGAAGCGGGAACCGCCCTCCCGCCAAATTGTTCTGGCGGCATATAGCCGTAAGTTCCGACAACGGTGACTGTTTTCCCTTGTTGGGTTGCTAGAGTTTGAACTGCACCGAAATCAACTAGGTAGACTTCGCCGACGCTGTTGCCCGATCGATTCTTGAGTAAAATATTGCTGGGTTTAATGTCCCGGTGAATCACCGGGGGCTGTCGCTGGTGCAGGTATGCGAGAATGTCTAATAATGCTGTTGCTAATTGTTTGACTTCGCTTTCGCTGAAGGTGCGGCCGTCTGAAAGATGTTCTTGTAGGGATTTGGCTTCGATGTAACTCTGAACTAGGGCGAATCCTTTGCGGTTGGGGGTGTCGATTTCAAAGGAGTCTAGATATCGGGGAATTGCGGGATGGGATAGGGATTTTAAGGTTTCGACTTCTCGCTCAAACAGTTTTAAGTCTTCCCAGTTAAAGTCGCTGCTGAATGAGAGGAGTTTGACTACTACTTGCTGTTGGGTTTTTAAGTCGCGGGCGAGTAAAGTTTGCCTTCCTGCTTGCTTGCCGAGCCGCCGATCGCACTGATAGCGATCGGCTAATATTTCTTTTGACAAATCGCCGATGTTTTGTCCGCTCATGTTCTCTTGCCCTAGAACCGATTAAACCTAGTGTAGTTGACAAAAGTCCAATAATCGGAAATGTTCGGGCTACGGCAAAAAAAATTTTATGTCAAAGAGCAACTGCCTTTAAGAGCCAGCGATCTGGCACAATAAAGACGCCCCTGAATAAAGCTGGAATTTAATTTTGGATTTGCTTGTAAATTGACTGCACTACGTCGAGCAGGCTCAAGACTTGCTGCCATTCGGGGGCATCGGGGTTGTAGCTTTTGGCGCGCTGAGTTTTCAAACTGTGGTGCAATAGGGAAAGCAGCGCATCTGGAGACTGTGAAGAATTGTCATCTTCATCTGCTGGGGTTTGGGCTGCATTTTCTTCGATATCTTCTTTAATTTTTTGTGCTCGATCGGCGAGGGCTAAAGATCTGCCTGCAAGGTTTTCCGGCATTTTGGGCTGTTCGGACAAAGACGCGCTGGTTAGTTCTACCAATAATTGGCAGACTCGATCGACCCATTCGTGATCGTTTACTGAAAAGGAACCAGATTTGAACACTTGCCCGTCAGGTCTTTGCTGAATGCTTTGTACCTTCTGGATCAGAGGGATAGCCTTAACCGTGATGTTTTCCGGGATTCTGGGGATATCTGACAGGGAGCTGCGAGCAATCTCCAGCAATAGTTGGTAAACCTGATCTACCCACTCAACATCTCCCGATTGCGAATTCCAATTATTCATAACTGACGCTAGTGGTTTTCTATATCTAAGACTAGAACATTGACTATCTGCGAACGAAGCTCTTTTTAGGAGCCGGTAACGCTATTAAGACTTACGCGGGCGGGGTGAGAAACCCGGTTTTTGAGCGGATGTTTCGTCGCCTTTCTCCAAGATTTTTCTCAGAAACCGGGTAACGCTGCCGCCAGTCATAACTATTTTTAAGCGCTTCAAATAATAGAAGTGCTAAGTTTGTTGCGGTAGGTAGTGCGACCGAAACACCTAGGGCGAAACCCCGGCATCTCGCTTGCAAATTCAAATCCGGTTATATAACCATAATACCTGTTGGAGTTTATTTACAATTACCTCCATAGGATATTCCGGTTAACTGGTGGCCGGATGGGAGGCGCACCCCCGATCGCGATCGCCCCCACCCCGAACCCTGACCCCACCGCGAGGATTTGCTGTGGGCTACTGCTATTTTTCTGTGAGATTCCACACACCATCCCAGTTGAGTACGTCTGAAAAACTATGCTGAAATAACATACAGCGATCGACGTGCAATTTAGCTGCCTTGTTTTTCGGGTCAACATCCAGAACGGCCTCAAATTCGCGTGCAGCGTCTTTAAAGGCTTGCTTGGCTTTTGGTTCTAAGGCTTTCTTAAACTCGCTCAGCAGTTTTTTCACCCGATCGAGTCCCAGGTTTTCAAATTCCTCATCTAACATTTCTGCAACTGTCTCGCAGGCCCGACTTTTAATTTTCGCCTGCAATAGCTGCCTGATCTCTGCAGGTTTCAGCCGTTTGATTTGAGGATTTGATGGTTCTAAGATGTCTGCTTCCAACAGCTTTTTGACATCGCCTTCTTGCAAGTATTTAATATCGTCTGCTGATAGGGGCTTGATTTTTGCTTGCAGCAGCATTTTGGCTTCGTCTTCCGAGAGGTTTTTGATGCCTTCAAATTTCAGCAGTTGGATTTCTGTCTGCAACAGTACGATGAGTTTGTCTGCTTCGGACAGGTTTTTGGGGTCGTACTCTGACAGCTTTTTCAGTTGATATAACAGGTTCTTGAGTTCGTGTTCCAACTGTTGCTCTACAAAATTGTTGGGCAGTTTCTTAATCTCTGCCTCTGGCATGGAGGCGACATCATTTAAGATGTTTTTCACCTCACTTTCTGAGAGTCTTTGGGTGACTGGAGCTTTGTAATGTTCGCGCCCCTTGGTGTAATGTTCTATAATTTGTTGCTGTGTTTCGGTTAGTGACTTGCCCACTGGCGAGTATCCCTCGCGGATGCCGACGAGTTCGTAAACGATTACGGGTTCGCTTTTGCCCTTGACAGTAATAAAGTCGAGTTCTCGCACGTAGAGCCGATCGGCATAATCTCTGTAAGTATTGTCGCTGATGATCAAGTCGGTGCCGTATTGCTTGCTGGCGCCTTCTAAGCGAGAGGCGAGGTTTACGCCGTCTCCGATCGAAGTCAATTCCATGCGTTTGCTACTGCCGATGTTGCCGCTGACAACTTCATCGGAATGCACGCCCATACCGATGCCGATCGGCAATTCCCCATGTGCCATACGCTCTTGATTGAACTCTGCCAGTTTTTCCCGCATTTTCACCGCCGTTTGCATGGCGCACCAAGCATGATCCTCTAGGGGCGCTGGAGAGCCAAAAACTGCCATCAGAGCGTCGCCGATGTATTTGTCGAGAGTCCCTCCGTACTCAAATACGACATCTACCATCACTTCAAAATATTTATTCAGCATCACTACCACTTCTTCGGCTTGCAATTTTTCCGTAAGTGTGGTATAGCTGCGAATATCTGAGAACAGCACCGAAACGTTTTTGCGCTTACCGCCCAATCCAATATCCCCTGAAGCTAACAAAGCTTCGGCTACTTCAGGCGTCATGTAACGGTACATCAAGTTCTTGACTTGCTTGGCCTCGCTAATATCTTCCATGACGACTAACGCGCCGTTGACCTTGCTGGGGTCGATCGCATCCGTCATAGAATTTATCGATAGATTGATACTCTGCGGTTTCCCTACACAGGATACCAAAACTTGATCGGGGTAATACTGCTGGCGATCCTTATCGTCTTCGGGAGACAAAGACGCATCAAACCACTTAGCAAAATCGCCTTTTTCTAACTTAATTAACTCGCGCAAAGATTGACCTTCGGCTAATTCGGCATCGCTGACACCCAGTAATTTTGTGGCACTGGGATTGGTCGCTACTATATGGCCTTTTTTATCTGTAGAAATCACGCCGTTAGTCAGGGCGTGCAGCATATCTTTTTGTCTTTGTTCTTGCTGTTTGACTTCTGCAAACAGTTTGGCGTTTTGCAAGGCGACTCCTGCTTGGATATTAAACGCCTTCATAAATTCCATGTCGCTGCGATTGAAACTCGCTTTCCATTGTTCTGGGGCTTGTGGCCAGTTTTCGGGGTTGTAGGGGGGAAATTCTCCTTGTTTTTTTTTGTTCATTAATTGAGTAACTGCGATCAATTTGTGATCTGCATTAAAGACTGGCATACAGAGCATACTGCAAGTACGGTAGCCAGTTTTTGGATCCACTTCTTTGGCCATTTCAGCGCGAGGATCGTCGTACACGTCAAAGGGAATCAACAGCGGTTCGCCGGATTCGGCCACGATGCCTGCAAAACCTGCTGATCTGGGTATGCGAAGTTCTTTCAAGCTGCCGGCGAACGGGATTTTCGTCCACAGTTCGTCTTTCTCTTCATCGATCAGCCACAGCGTGCTGCGATCGGCGTTCATGAGTTCTTGGGCCTGATCCATCACCCTTTTTAGGGTATCTTCTAAATCTAAACCGCTCTGAGAAAGAGCGTTGACGGCGTTCATCAGCGCTGTCGCGGCCCGTTGTCTTTGAGTTGCTGCGTAGAAAGATTTAGAAGACTCTAGAATTAGGCGAATCGACGGGGCAAATTCTCGAAAAACTTGTTCGTCTTCTTGAGTAAATCCTGCCTTGTCAATCTGTGATTCTAAAGTACCATAATGTTGGTGGTTGGGTTTGAGTTTATTAATCAGTTGAACTACTGCTACTAACTCTCCTGTTTCTTCGTTGAGCAGGGGCATCGCCAGCATTGTATAAGTGCGATATCCATTTTTTTCGTCAAATTTTTGGGCGTTAGCCGATCGGGGGTCGTTATAAAAATCATAAGGAATGTTCACCACTTTTTTTTCCGTGGCTACTTCTCCCGCAATACCCACATGGGCGGGAACTCGGATCTCTAGACTTTTGCCATTTTCGTCTTTAGCGACGATCGCCCAGAGTTCATTTTTTTCGTCGTCTAATAAATATATCGTGCTGCGATCGGCATTTAGCAATTCCCCGGTTTTGAGGGTAATCGACTGCAACATTTCGTTAAGGATGGCGTCGAATCCCTGCGCGTCAAGAATATTGTCCAGCATTCCCAGGGTTTGATTGACAACCTTAAGTTTCTCTTCTACTTCCTTAACTACTTCTGTAAAGCTTTCCTTATTTAGGAGATCGAGAACACCGGATAATCCTGGACTTTTGGCAAGAGCGCTACTGCTAGAGGAAGGCTGAGAATATTTTTCCTGATGGTTTTCACTGACAACAGTAAAATCATGGTTTTCACTGACAACAGTGGCCTCTACTGTCACTGTCGTGTTGTTTTCCATAGCTGGCAGATTGGGAGATGCAGATTTCATAGACCTTTACAGAATCTTAAGCGTAAGGGTTAGTCTCTAAGCTAGGAGAGCGGGCAAGTTCATTAGTGAGTCACCTGTCGCACAAAACTCAATTATGTGTGAAAGTATTTCCCAGTTTACAGAACTCCGGCCACAGGCCAAGGGAAATTCAGTTGGCCTTGCTGCTGAACGGAGGGTGGGAGAGTAACGAGGCTATGGGAGTGCTGCAATCTTTTTAGAGAGCGCGAATGTTGTTTAAATGGTTTATTAACTGATTTTGACATTGTGCGTACCTGGTTTAAGTAGGTTCTGCCGATCTTTGAGCCGATCGCCTGCAGGAACATGAATGCGTACTGCTGGGAGGACCGCTGAAAGAGGGATGGCATTGTAGGACTAGCCGCAATTGTGACACTACCAGTTGCTAGTGATGTGTGCCCTTCTCTACACAATTGTGGTTTTTAACTAGAATTTCTCTCAATTTTGCTGCTCTTAGCTTTCATCCCACTAAATTCACGGGGTTTTCAGCTTTTTTTTGTAAGATTTGCGGTTGATATTTTTAGTGTAACCTCCGACTCTGAAAAAACTCCGCCTTTTAAACCCCACGATCGGCTGGAGGGTCTGCTTAGGGTTTGGCAGACTGAGTTTGGCGCAATCCGGCGGCTTCGACAAGCAGGGATTCGGCGAAGGCGATGGCTTCTGTTGCTGAGCGGCCGCTGGCGAGTTGGGCGAGTTCTTCGCGCCGCTGCTCACTGTTGAGGGCGGCAACTCTGACTACTGTGCGTTCGACTGGTTCTGAGTCGGCTGCGGGTTCGCCGATACTTGGTTCTGCTTCGATCGTCTGTTTGTTGACGCGAAAATGAAAATCAGCCATCGCGGCGATCAGCGGCTGGTGGGTGACGCAGAGAACTTGGTGTTTGTCGGAAAGTTGGTAAAGTTTTTTGGCGATCGCCCCGGCGACTCTCCCGGAGACTCCGGCGTCAATTTCGTCAAAAATCAGGGTGCCGGCACTTTCTATTTGGGAAAAACAGGCTTTGATGGCGAGTAGAAAGCGGCTCATTTCTCCCCCGGAGGCGATCGCGCCCAGGGGTTGCAAAGGTTCACCCGGATTCGGGCTGAAACAAAAGGCGATTTGGTCGGCACCAGTAGCGGTTGGGGTACAAGGCGAGATCTCGACTTGAAATTGCACTTTTTCCATTGCTAACGGCTTAAGTTCTCCTACGAGGTGTGTTTCTAGTTTGAGGGCTGCTTCGCGTCGCAGGGTGGTGAGGTGGCTGCAAGCGTCTTTTAATTGCTCTAAAGCAGTCTGATATGCGAGTTCTAAGGCTTCCATTGACTCGCCTCCTTCTAAAAGTTCATTTAGTTCGTTTTGAATGCTTTGGTAGTAGGCGATCGCTTCTTTGAGCGGCCCGTATTTGCGGCAAATTTGTTTGAGTTCGCGAATCCGATCTTCTACTTCTTCGAGTCTTTCGGGATCTGCTTCTAATTGTTCGCCGTAGCTGCTAATTTGCCGGCTGGCTTCTGTGGCTTGAGCTAAAGCATCGCTGACCATTTCTAGGATTGGTTGCAACTGCACGTCGTAAACGGCCATGTCGCTTAAAATTACTTCGGCTTTGCTCAACAAGTCGGCGGCTGATGCGCTGTCGCCGTCGTTTTGGTACAGGGCTTGGTGGATCTGGTAACTCTGCTGCTGCAATTCGACGACGTGGCCGAGTCGGATTGATTCTTGTTCTAGCTGTTCGAGTTCGTCGGCGTCTTCGATGTGGGCTTCGCCGAGTTCTCGGACTTGGTATTCTAACAAATCAAGTCTTTGCAGTCGCTGCTGTTCCGACTGACGCCTGCGTTTGAGGGCTGTTTTGGCGTTGTTGGCTCCCAGCGACGCGGAGGCGATGATCGATCGAGCTTCAGCAAGTTTTTTGCCGCCGTATAAATCAAGCCATTCTCGCTGGAGGGTTTCTTGTCCGAGGTGGACGGTTTGGCCTTGGGCGGTAATTTCGACCAGCCGATCGCGCAGTTGGTCGATTAACTGGCGGTTGACGAGAATTCCATTCAAGCGGGACCTGGTACGCAGAGCACCGCTAGATGCGTTAATTTCCCGGCTGCAAACGGCTAAATTTCCGTCTATGGGTTCGATTTCTTGGTCGCCCAGCCACAAAGCTGCGGCTTTGTCCAACTCAAAGGTAGCTTCCAATATTGCCCGCGCTGCTCCGGTGCGAATCGATCGGCGATCGACTTTCCCGCCCAAAACTGCATCGATCGCATCTAGGATAATCGATTTGCCGGCCCCGGTTTCCCCTGTAAATACGTTCAAACTCGGGCCAAATTCTAGATCCAGGCAGTCAATTAAGGCAAAGTTTTCTATTCTGAGGTATAGCAACATGAGGAATTGGGAATTGGGAATTGTTAATTGGTAATTGGTAATTGGTAATTGCTAATTGGAGGGAGAGCCTGGAAAATTATTGGTATCCAATAACAACTGTCAACTGTCAACTGACTTCTGCTATAGTTTCAACCACCCAAACACATCTCCTACCGTCAGCCGCAATTCTGCTGCCCAATCTGGAACTGGCAACAATTCTTCGGGTTTTGCTAAAATTTCCGGTTGCTTTCCAGGGGGATAAATTAAGACCGACCGCACCATCGGATCGATCAGCCAACCCATTTTAGTGCCGTTTTTCAGACAGTGTAAAATATTCCCTGTTACTTTAGTTTGACTCTGACCCGGAGACATAATTTCAATTGTCCAATCAGGGTAAGTTTCAAATACATTACCAACATCCCCATTTTCATCAACTGGTATTCTTTCCCAAGTAAATACTGTGACATCAGGCACGAGCGATCGACCGCCAAAAGTACACCGCAATTCAGGAAAAGCTAAGGCAATTTTCTGATTTTTAACTGCGACATTAATGGCTGACACTAATTCACATTGAATACGGCTATGTTTTCCTTGGGGCATAGGTTTTTGGATAATTATACCGTTGATATATTCGTTAGCTGGTTCTGTTTCTGGCAGGTTTAGGAACTCTGACAAAGTTAGTGTTTTCGTTGGTATCTGTACCATTTTCTACTCCTTATCTGCGAGTAAACCTAAGTGTTTCCAAGCAGCCGCTGTGGCAATTCTGCCCCGACTTGTCCGCTGCAAAAATCCGATTTGCATTAAGTACGGTTCGTACACGTCCTCAATTGTTTGAGTGTCTTCTCCTGTGGAAGCTGCGAGAGTTTCTAAACCCACCGGGCCTCCGTTAAAGTTTTCGATCATTGCTGTCAAAAGCGATCGGTCAGTCCAATCCAAACCTAGCGGATCGACGTTGAACAATTCGAGGGCGGTTGAGGCAATTTCGGCATCAATTGGCTTTAAATTTTTGACTTCGCTGTAGTCTCTAACTCGCCGCAGCAAGCGGTTAGCGATGCGGGGGGTTCCGCGAGCTCGGCGGGCAATTTCTGCGGCTCCTTCTGGGGTGATTTGAGTGTCGAGAACTTGGGCGCTTCTTTGGATTATTAAACTGAGTTCGTCTATTTCGTAGTAGCGCAATCTTTGGATCAAGCCGAAGCGATCGCGCAATGGAGATGTCAGCGATCCGACTTTTGTGGTTGCTCCTACTAAGGTAAATGGTTTCAGGGGAATGCTGCGGATTTTGGCGCTTTTCCCTTGACCGATCGTAATATCTAACCGACAGTCTTCCATCGCCGGATAGAGGATTTCTTCTGTAACTTTAGATAAGCGGTGAATTTCGTCGATAAACAGCACGTCGCCTGCTTTGAGGTTGATCAGCAATCCGACAATATCTCGCGGTTTTTCTAAAGCTGGGGCGGTGGTGATTTTGCATTCAACTTCCATTTCTGCTGCTAGAATTAGCGACATTGTGGTTTTGCCCAACCCTGGCGGCCCGTAGAGTAACAGGTGATCCATCGGTTCGCCGCGAGATTTGGCGGCTGCAATTGCGATCGCCAAAACTTCTCTCAAGTCTTTTTGCCCGATGTATTCAGCTAACCGCTGGGGTCGGATTTTGTCGTCTTGTTTGCTGTTGATTTCGTCGGGTAGTTCTTGCGATTCTAGCAGCGATTCCGCCTCGGGTTTGGCCACTTTTTTGCGACGGGTCGGGGCTATGTCTTCGGGTAGATTTGGGTCGGGGGGCTGTTGTTTGGAGGAGATAATAGCCATATTTATTTGCGATCGGGCAGCGGGAATTGTTTACAATTGTTAGCAGAATCTTTAAAATTATTGAGTTCGTTATGAGTATTCCATCTTCTTTATTAGCATCGGAAAGCATAACTTTTGAGGGGGCGATCGAGCTGACTCAATCTTTACTGTCGTTCATTGAGGCCGATCGACTTTTACAAGCCGACATCCAGCAAGCTGTTACATCTCTGGTGAAAACACAGAACGGTGCTAGGGGTTTTTTTGTTACCTATCTAACGGACGATGGACAGGAGGCAGATCACCCGTCACCCGGAGTAGTCGAGGCGCTGCGATCGGCTCCTGAGATCGTAGCAGAACTGCTGGTGAAAAATTTGGCGATGTCGGCGGCAATGGTTGTACATCATTCGCGCCAGCAAAAGGAGGAAATGGCGGCCGATTCTGCTAGAGTGCAGGAGCGATCGCGCAATTTAATTCAAATCCTGCAAATGCCAGCCTGTCAAACTATAGCGTCGCAAATGCTAGAAAGTTTGCAGAGTGCCAACGGCAAGTATGAAAAATTTTTCCAGCGGTGGGGCTACGATGACGAGCAAAAACTAGCGATGGGTTCGGCAGTTCGATCGGCGATCGGCTAAAATAACCTCCGAAGGAAGAGGAAAGAAGAAAGAAAGAAGAAGCCGAAGCTAGGGTGGCAGATCCTTGATCAAAGCGGCGGGGCTGTGGAATAATTGCGGTTTAACAAAAGCTGCACAATTGTAGCTTGAGTTGATTTAGGTGTGAAGGTAGTGAACGAGGGCGAAAAAATTGCTGAGAACGGTGAAAGGAGTTGCCCAAAAAGCCCGAAGGGTGCGCGGTAGGCTGCCCGCAATTACGCCCCGGCGGTGGGCGAAGCTGAATCTGCTGGCAACATTGGTGCGCCGGGACTTGGAAGCTCAATACAAAGGCTCGATTCTGGGCAATTTGTGGCCGCTGCTGAATCAGCTATCGCAATTGGTGATTTACACATACGTATTTTCAATCGTCCTCAAGGTAAAGCTCAGCCTTACAGGCTTTCCCGAAAACAGCGACATTACATTTGGAGTCTGGCTGTTTGCAGGTTTGTTGCCTTGGAGTGCCTTCACCAGCGGTTTGATCAAGTCGGGAGTATCGGTGGTGGGGCAGCCGAATTTAGTAAAAAAAGTGGTATTTCCTCTCGGTTTGCTGCCGCTAGTGCCGATTTTTACAGCTTTTATTGAAAGTTCTCTGGGTTTAGCAGCTTTGATTGTGATAGTAGTAGTGTCGTCGCAAAAGCTGAACGCTACTTTATGCTTGCTACCGCTTGTGTGGGTGCCTCAGTTGCTAATCACAGCGGGTTTGGGGTATTTGACAGCGGGCTTGACTGTATTTTTGCGAGACATTCCTCAGACATTAGGTGTTATTCTAAATTTTTGGTTTTATTTGACGCCGATCGTCTACCCAGCATCAATAATCCCCCAAGAGTGGCGGGCGTGGATATTTTGGCTGAATCCAATGGCCGCCATCGCGGAGGTTTATCGAGACCTCATACTGCTTGGAGAAGTTAAGCATTGGGGCGAATGGGGTGTCGCCACGCTAATTTCTGCTGCTATATTTTGTGGAGGTTTGGCGGTTTACCGGCGTTTGCGTCCCGCTTTTGCTGACGTGCTGTAAATTTGTTTGAGATCTACAGTCAATCTAAAATCTAAATTCTAAAATCTAAAATCGATTGTGCTGTAAATATGTTTGAGATTTCAAGTCAATCTAAAATCTAAAATCTAAAATCTAAAATCGATTGACTGCCGCCAATGACAGAAAATGTAATTTCACTAAAAAATGTTTCCAAATGCTTTAAGCGGTACGATCGTCCAGGAGACCGCTTAAAGGAAATTATTTACCCCAGCAAAAAACTGGCTGACGAATTTTGGGCCCTGCACGACATCAATCTGGAAATTCCGCAAGGACAAACTCTGGGAATCGTCGGTCGCAACGGTTCGGGAAAAAGCACTCTCCTGCAAATAATTGTGGGGACGCTAACGCCTACCGCCGGAAGCGTGGAGGTTAAAGGGCGAGTCTCCGCTTTGTTGGAACTCGGAAGCGGGTTTAACCCGGAATTTACCGGGCGGCAAAATGTGTTTTTTAACGCTCAGTTACTGGGATTCAATCAAAAACAAACTGAAGAAAAGTTTGACGATATAGCTGCTTTTGCTGATATTGGGGATTTCATCGAACAGCCAGTCAAGACTTATTCTAGCGGTATGTTTGTCAGGCTAGCTTTTGCTGTTGCGACTAGCGTCGAGCCAGATATTTTGGTGGTTGACGAGGCGCTTTCGGTGGGCGACGAAGCTTTTCAACGCAAGTGTTTTGCCCGCTTGCAAAGCATTCAGGAAGGTGGCGGAACAATTTTATTTGTTTCTCACGCTGCTACTTCTGTGGTGCAACTTTGTACGTCGGCTATTTTAATGGATAGCGGTGAATTGCTGCTCGCTCACACGCCGAAGGTGGTAATTTCTAAGTATCAAAAGCTGATTTATGCCGATCCGGATCAGGTTTTGGGGTTGAAGTCAGATATTCGATCTCTGAACCAACTGACAAAACAGGAAAGTCAAGACCACCTTCAGGAGGTTAATTTAGAAAGCACAAAGAGGGAAGTTAAACCGGAGCAACATCTCTCTAAACCCAAAGAATATTACGATGAATTTTACGATCCGGGGATGATACCGTCGAATACGGTAAGGTATCCGTCTCGCGGAGCGGAAATTATCAACCCCCACATCGAGACGCTGAAGGGCAATGTGGTAAATCACTTGCTAGGCCGTCAAGATTATATTTATACTTACTCGGTCACTTTCTCGCGGTCAACTTCCAAGGTTAGGTTTGGAATGTTGATTAAAACGATTAGCGGTTTTGAGTTGGCGGGTGCTTCTTTGAAGGCTTCTAGTCAGTCAGTTAGGTATGTGGAAGCGGGAACGACAATTGTAGTTAAGTTTCAGTTTAAATGTTTGCTGAATCCCGGGGTTTATTTTCTGAATGCTGGGGTTGTGGGAACGGTTGATGGAGATTTAACTTATCTGGATCGCTGCGTTGATGTGGCGATGTTTAGAGTTCAGTCTTGTACAGAGTCCTGCGGTAACGGCATCGTTGACTTGCTGATCGAACCGTGTTTAACTGTTGTTAATGCTGATTCTATAGTGAAAGAGCAATCAACAGAGGTTATCTAAAATTCTGTAAAAACAATGAGCGATATCAATTTAGATTTAGTCGAAAATCCCGTAATCAAAGCATTTATTCAAGATCAAGCTAAGTTTCCCGAAAATTTTAAACTGAATATCTGCGAAGACGATGAAATGTATTTGTTCAGCTTGAACAACGTCAAAGACGATCGCGATCGGGCGTTGGTGCGCTATTATTCGATTGGGCGTCGCATCTTGGATACGGTTAAACAAGTTGTGGAATGGCATTTTGGCTGTTTTGAAAATGTTCCCTCTTTTCTAGATTTTGCCTGCGGTTACGGTCGATTTACCCGGTTTTTGATTCAGGAAATGCCGCCGGAAAAAATTTGGGTTTCTGATATTTATGCTAACGCGGTTAAGTTTCAAACTGAATACTTGGGCGTCAACGGTATTGTCTCAACTGGAGAACCAGAAAATTATTTAATTGACCGCAAGTTTGACTGCATTCTGGCTAATTCTTTTTTCAGCCATATGCCGGAAAGAACTTTTACAAATTGGTTACAAAATTTGTACGATTTGTTGACTCCTAACGGCATTTTGATGTTCAGCGTTCACGATGAGTGTTTGCGTGCAGCTAATACAGAAATGCCGGCTAAGGGTATTTTGTTTAGCCCTCTAAGCGAAAGTCAGTCTTTAGATAAGGAGGAATACGGCACAACTTATGTAACTGAAAAGTTTGTGAGAGAATGTGTCGAGAAAGTTAGCGGAGGCAAAGCTTTTGTTCACCGCATCAAAAAAGGCATATGCAGGTTTCAGGATTTGTATGTTGTAACAAATGAGTTAGTTAGAGATTTTTCGGAGTTGAAATTCCATCATCATCCGGAAGGATATATTGATGTTGCTGCTTTTACGAAGAAGAAGAATTTGTATCTGGAAGGATGGGTGGCTGATGTGAATTGCGACGGTAGAGTTGAGGAGCTGCAAGTGCTGGTAAACGGCGAGGTTGTACAGAGGTGCGAGCCTTTTTACGATCGCCCGGATGTGGCTGGATATTTTGAAAATGATGGGGCTTTGCAGTCGGGTTGGAGGTGTTATTTACTAAAAAACACAGTGGCGCTGGAGGATGTGTTAATAGTCAAAGCAATCAATAACTACGGTTTGGAATGGATTCTGGAAACTTGCACTGTTAAATCGCTGCTTAACCAAAGGCAATCGCAGTCTTTGTTGGGGTCTACCCAGACAAAACTAAAATTACTCGAGACTCAGTTAGCCTCGGCTAAGATAGAATGGGAGCAAAAGAAAAGTAAGTTAATGATTACTGAAACAAAGTTGGAAGAAACTCAAACTGAATTAGTTTTAGCTCAAACGCAATTGGAGCAAACTCAAAATCACTTATTATCCGTGCAAATGCAGTTGGAGAAAACGGAAAATCAACTAATTAATCTCAAACAAGAACTAGAGCAAGCGAAGTGTCGAGTTTTAGCAATGGAAAGCAGCAAGTTCTGGAAGATCAGAAGCGCGTGGTTTCAAGTCAGGCGATCCCTGGGCTTAGCGGGAGAGTAGCGAGTAAATTTGGTGTGGGAATTAGGGCGAGGGAGAGAAATTGTGAGTACAAATGACAGCAAACCGTCGGTTTTTATTGTTACCGGAATGCACCGTTCCGGTACGTCTTTAACAGCTTCTTTGTTTCAGAAAGTCGGGGTTGATATTGGCAAAAAGTTAGTGGGCCCGGCCGACGGAAATGTGAAAGGTCATTTCGAGAATGTTGATTTTGTGGAGTTTCACAAAAGTGTTTTGCGATCGCACGGTATTGATGAACTCGGATGTACGTTTGAAAAAACGATTCCGGTAGCAGCAGAATACGTGGAAATCGCCAAACGCGCGATCGAGCAAAATCAACAAACTCACAAACATTGGGGTTGGAAAGACCCGCGAACAGCCCTTTTTTGGGATTTTTGGCTGACTTTACTCCCCGAAGCTAATTTTATCTGTGTTTATCGATCGCCCTGGGAAGTAGTCGATTCCCTTTACCGCCGGGGAACCGATGTCAGCTTGCTGCAAAATCCCGAAATGGCAGTAAAAATGTGGATTCACTACAATCAAAAAGTTTTAGAACTTTACGAACGTTTCCCCAATCGCTGTCTCCTAGCCAATGTTTACCCCATCGGCAACACTCCTGAACTTTTCCTCGATCGAGTCAACGAAAAATTTAATGTTAACTTAGGTGCCATACCAGGCGACAATTTTGAAGAATCTTTATTAGTCAACGATATTGTCAAAAGTCACAGACCGAGTTTAATAGAAAAATATTTTCCCGAAGCATTAGAACTATATGAACTTTTGGAAACCCAAGCTGGCAATCTGAGCAGCGAATCGAAAGGGGCGATCGATCAAGTTATTCATTTGCCAGCCTCTCCAGTCTGGCCATTTGAAGATTGGCTAAAAATCCGCTTGCTGGAAAAACAGCAAAAAACTAGGTCTGCAGAACTCAAACAGTGGCAAGAAGAATTTCACCATGCCCAGGCGAAAGTGTTGGGATTAGAGACAGAATTAGGAGCAACTCAAGTACAGCTTGCAGGCAAAGAATCCAATTTTCAAGAAGCTTTAGCAAAACTCCTCGGATTAGAAACAGAATTAGGACAAACTCAGGTACAGCTTGCCGGTAAAGAATCGCAATTTCAAGAAGCTTTAACAAAAGTCTTAAAATTAGAAGCAGAATTAGGGCAAACTCAGGTACAGCTTGCCGGCAAAGAATCGCAATTTCAAGAAGCGTTAGCAAAACTCCTCGGATTAGAAACAGAATTAGGACAAACTCAGGTACAGCTTGCCGGCAAAGAATCGCAATTTCAAACCGCTTTAGCGAAAGTATTAGAATTAGAAGCAGAATTAGGACAAACTCAGGTACAATTTGAAGAGACTGAATTTATATTGCAGCAAAAGTTAGCTGAGTTACTTCAGTTAGAAAGAACACAAAGTCAAACTCAGGAAAAATTAAAGGATACTCAGGAAAATTTAGAACAAGCCCGCCAGGAAAATGAAATTTTTCGTGCAGAACTTGCTATAATTAAGTCTTCAATCTCGTGGCAAGTGAGAGAAAAGTTGTGGGAAGTTCAGCGCAAAATCCGCGACTTGTTCCCTAAATTTATTTTTTCGTTAGACCAACCCACTACTTGGCAAGTTTGCGATTCTAACCTGCTAATTGTGGGCTGGGTTTTTAACCAAAAAAGAGAGACTACAGCAGTCCGGGCCAGAATTAAAGACCAGAGTTTCCCAGGCGTTTACGGCATAGATAGAAGTGATATAGCGCTAGCACACTCTAATATTCCGGCTGCGAAGAAATCAGGTTTTACAATTCAATTAGAAGCCCCTGCCGGACGGCACGAAGTGCTACTGGAAGCGCAAGATGAGCGAGGTAAATGGCATTTGTTGGCAGCTTATCCGTTGTTAGTTTCAACGATTCAAGCATCGTTAGATGTACCGGTGGTGTGGGAACAGCGTCAGGGTCAAATTTTGTTTGCAGGTTGGTGCTGCCACCACGATCGCAAAATTGCTAAATTAAGCTTGTTTTGCGGCGATATTTCTGTAGAATGCGCCTACGGTTTGCGGCGAAAAGATGTCGGCGAAGTGTTCCCCGACTGGATTAACAGTTCGGAAAGCGGTTTTGAGGCCATTGTCGATTTGCCTCCGGGCGAATGGCACGTTTCTCTGCAAGCTGAGTTAGAAACCGGGGAAATTTTGTATTTTCAAGCGCCGAAAATATTGACCGTGCGGCGCTACAATATCTGGCAGCGAAGTACAGATAAATTTGAGGAGTTATCAAGGTTTACAGCCGCAATTCAGCAGCGGGCGAAGGAGAGAAAACAGCGTCTCGGCAGAATTGTGCCGATGCCTTGGGAAATTGTCAAGGTGATTCGCCAGTTGGGGAAGATTTATCGGCAGCAAAAACAGTTTACTGCGCCGGGAGATTTACTGCCACCTGCGGGTTTTGTGGTGCCTCAACCCATTGATAGATATGACGCATGGCTGGAGGTGAATCAGTGGAACGATCGCGCGCGCGATTACTTAATTTCTAGGTTAAAATCCTGCCGGGAACCCCTGCCAAAAATTTCGGTAGTAATGCCAGTTTACAACCCGCAGATAGATTTTTTAGAAAGCGCGATCGACAGCGTAATCAATCAAGTTTATCCAAACTGGGAACTCTGCATTGCCGACGATTGCAGTACCGATTTCACTGTTGCTGACACTTTGAAAAACTGGGTTCAAAAGGACGATCGTATCCGCATCACATTTCGTACAGAAAACGGCAACATCAGCGCAGCCACCAACAGCGCCGCCGCCCTCGCAACAGGCGACATCATCCTGTTTTTAGACAACGACGACGAACTCACTCCCGACGCATTAGGCGAAGTCGCCTTATATTTTGCCTCACATCCAGCCACCGATTTTCTCTATTCCGACGACGACAAAATCGACACTAAAGGTCGCCGCTTCGCCCCGCAATTTAAACCGGAATGGTCGCCGGAACTGCTGCTTTCCTATATGTATCTCGGTCATTTGTGCGCCGTGAGAAAACACATTTTTGAACAAATAGGCGGTTTGCGGATAGGTCTTGAAGGCTCGCAAGATTACGATTTTGCATTGAGAGCAACCGAAATTTCTCGCCACGTCGCGCACCTGCCGTTAGTGCTGTATCACTGGCGAACCGCACCCGGTTCTACAGCCATATCTGGGGCCGCGAAACCCGCCAGTTTTGCCGCAGGTCAAAAAGCCATTCAAGATGCACTAAACCGCCGCAAAATTAACGGCAATGTCGCTCAGCACGCATGGGCGATTACAGAAAATTTGGGCATATTTGCCCAGGATTTCCCGGATAATGGCCCATCAGTAACGGTAATTATTCCTACTAAAAATCAGTTTAAATTGCTGAAAGCCTGTCTGGATTCTCTAGAAACTACAACATATAAAAATTATCAAGTTGCCGTCATCGACAACGAAAGCGACGACCCTAAAACTCTGGAATATTTAAAGCAATTAAATTGCCAAGTTTTGCATATTAAAAATCCGGGTGGTAAGTTTAGTTTTGCAGCAATTAACAACCGCGCTGCCGAACAAGTAGATAGCGACTATGTGTTGTTTTTGAACAACGATACTGAAGTAATTAACCCGCGCTGGCTGAGTCAAATGGTGGGATACGCTCAAATCCCTGGCGTGGGTGCAGTCGGGGCGAGGCTGTTATATCCCGACGGCAGAATTCAGCACGCGGGCGTAATTCACGGGCTGCATCACGGCTTGGCTGGTCACGCTTTTAAGCTGATGAACAGCGACAATCGAGGCTATCTGTCTCAAGCGATGGTAACGCGAAATTACTCTGCGGTAACAGCCGCTTGCACGATTACTCCGCGTCAATTGTTCTTAGAATTGGGCGGTTTTGATGAGGAGAATTTTGCTGTTGCTTACAATGATGCAGATTATGGATACCGACTGTTAGAACGGGGTTATCGGTGCGTATATTGTCCCGATGCGGAGTTGTTGCATAAAGAAGGAACTTCTAGGGGTTTTACCGACAATCCTCAAGAAGTGGCGGCTTTTAGACGCAAGTATGCGGGAAAAAATGACAGTTTTTACAGTCCTCACTTGTCTTTAGAAGATGAGTATTTTCATATTCAACCCCGGCGGGTTTTTATGAAGGAAGAAGGAAGTTCGGCACGGCATTTTGTAACTGATGTAACTGATGTAACTGATGTCAGGAATAAGGAAGAATTAGAATGTGCTGATTGTGGTTTGTTATCCATAGCAAACAGTTCTATCCATCCTATCAAAGTTTTAATGTGCAGCAATTCGCTGGATTTCACTGGTGCGCCGCTGCATCAGTACGAAATCGCGGTGAAATTGGCGGCTGAGGGTGTGATTAAGCCGATCGTACTTTGCACAACAGACGGGCCCCTGCGTCAAGCTTACGAACAGCAGGGAATTGAAGTAATTGTGCGCGACAATCCTCTCGAACATATCTATCAGCGCGATGCTTATGATGAAGCTATCCGCAGTTTTAGCACAGAAATTGAACGTTTAAAAGTAGATGCAATTTATGCCAATACTTTAGAAAACTTTTTTGTAGTTGATGCGGCGCGACAAATCGGAACTCCTACAGTGTGGAACGTGCACGAAAGCGAACCTTGGCAAACTTATTTTAATAGGTTTGGTTCGGAGATTGCGGCGAGAGCTTTAGAGTGTTTTCGCTTTCCTTACAAAGTTATTTTTGTCGCAGATGCAACGCGGGACAGGTATTTGCCTCTCAACAGCCACCACAATTTTACAGTGATTCACAACGGCTTAGATTTGAGCAAATTGGAAAATTCGGATAACTCTGAATTGGCTAGAAAAACTTTAGGTGTTGCAGCGGAAGATGTGGTAATTTTGCTGCTGGGAACGGTATGCGAACGCAAAGGACAGCAGGATTTAGTTAAGGCACTTTCACTTTTACCTGACAAATGGCACAATAAAATTAGGTGTTTTATTGTGGGTGATCGCCCGAGTATTTACAGCAATAAATTAGCAGACTTGGTGGGGGAATTGCCAGAAGAGTTGCGGGAAAGGGTGACAGTAGTCCCCGAAACTGGGGAGACGGGAAAATATTACAAAGCGGCTGATATTTTTGTTTGCACTTCTCGGGTCGAAAGTTTTCCCAGAGTGATTTTGGAGGCGATGGCCTGCGATTTGCCAATTGTTACATCGCCAGTTTTTGGGATTAAAGAACAAGTGCGACCGGGAATTAATGGTTTGTTTTATACGCCCGATCGTCCGGACGAATTAGTTGCAGGTTTGATTAGTTTATTGGACGATCGATCATTGCGGCAGCAGTTAGCTGGAAACGCTAAATATGTGTTAGAGTCGTTGAATAGTTTTGCAGAAATGACTCAAGCTTATGGTCAAATTTTTAGAGAAGCTTATTTTACGACTAAAAAGTAACCCTTCAATATTCAATGGTAAAAAAGTATGGCGTCAAATTTCGAGGATCGGGGAGGAGAACACCTCCAATGAATTAACAGCTAGAAATTACTGGGAGACTAACCCAACAGCAGGCTTTACGAAGCAAGGTTACTGGTTGTCTAATCCGATTATTGAAAAAGCTATAAACTATCGGCTGTCAGGTGGTAGCACTCAAGGTTACTGGCTAACCTGGTTAGTCCAAAAATATTTCAAGAATCGACGGTTCGATCGTCTTTTGTCTATTGGTTGCGGTGTGGGAAATCACGAGATTTTGATGGCTAAATTAGGATTGGCCAATCAAATTGATGCCTTTGACTTTTCCGAAACTTCTTTAGAAATTGCTAGAAAAGATGCCGCGGCAGCGGGAGTAGAAATTAATTTTTATCAAGATAATTTTAATTTGTTTACGATTGATGATAATAAAAAATACGATCTAGTTTTTTGCTCGGGTTCGCTGCATCACGTCAGAGAACTAGAACGATGTTTATCAATTGTTCAGAAATGTTTAAAACCAGATGGATATTTTATTGTCAATGAATACATAGGAGATTGCTACAATATATATAATCAAGCTCAAGTGGATTTGATTAATCGCATTTACAAATGTTTTCACTACACGCTAAAGTCGGGAACAACTGAAAAATTTTCGAGTCCAAGTATTGAGAAAGTATTTACGAGAGACCCTTCAGAAGCAGTCCGGTCAAAGCTGATCCTTCCGTTTTTAGAATTCTACTTTGATGTGGAAGTCTTGAATCCAGCCGGTGGAGGGTTGCTTCACGAACTTTACCCTTTCTTAGCTCACGATCAACTTTCAGACGGAGAACCCAAGAGTGAAACAATAATAAAGTTATTGCTGGAGATTGAAACAATCTTAATGGATCTGCCGGGAGGACTATCAAGCGACTTTTGTTTGTGTATTTTGAGACATAAAAAAAAACAATGGAAATAATACCGCCTAAAGTAGATTATGAAACGGCCTGGGACAGCTACGCCCAAGAATGGAAAGACAATAATCCTGAACTCGCTTATTTGGGCGATGAATGGATAGGAAAAGCTGCCGGTGCCGCTAACTCCTTAGCCGAATACGAAGCGCTGATAGAACAGCAATTTATTGCACCGTACATCAAAAAAGAACATACGGTTTTAGAAATTGGTATCGGCGGCGGAAAAACCGGTTCGCTGCTGCTGAAATATTGCGATCGACTAATTTGTGCCGACATTTCCAGTCAAATGCTGCAAGCGGCGCGATCGCGCTTGGGAGACGATCGAGTTTCTTACGTCAAACTCGACGGTTTAACATTAGACGGCATCGCCCCAAGTTCAGCCGATGTCTGCTTTTGTTACGATACAATGGTACACGTAGAGCCGGTAGATATATTCAACTACCTGACTCGAATTCCCAAACTGCTGCGGGGCGATCGAATTTGCGTGTTTCACCACACCAATATTTTCACCGAATTAGGGTGGCAAAAATTCGCCAGCGAGTGGGACAAAAACTTGCTAGGGCACAGAGACGGCACAGCATTTTCAGTTATGACTGATACAATTATGGAAAAATTTCTCCATCATTTAAACTATGAAATCATCCTGAAAAATACATCTTCAGTACCGCGAGATTGTGTCTGGATATGCAAAGCACCAACCCCCAATGAATAAAACCAAAGCTTTTTAGCCGAATCAAAGTATTTTATTTCAACAGTCAACAGTCAACAGTCAACAGACAACAGTCAACAGTCAACAGACAACTGACAATGAAAGCATTATTTCTCCATCCCAACTTCCCCGCCCAATACCGCCACATTATCACGGCTTTAGGCGCAGATCCCAAAAATCAAATTGTTTTCGGCACTAAAAATGAGCGCCCAGAGTGGAACATTCCCGGCGTTCGCAAAGCAGCATTTACCCCCAGCCGGGAACCCCACGCGCAGACTCACCAATACGTCCGCCCTTTAGAAAGTGCCGTCATCTACGGACAAGCCGTATTTAGAATGGCAGAACAACTCAAAGCAGACGGTTTCGTACCCGATATTATCTGCGGACATTCCGGTTGGGGGCCAACATTATTTGTCAAAGAAGCTTTTCCAAATACGCCGCTTTTGTGTTATTTCGAGTGGTTTTATCATGCTATTGGTTCCGACGCAGATTTCGACCCAGCGGAACCTTTAACAGTTGACGATATGGCCAGAATTAGAATCAAAAATGCGCCGATTCTGATCGATTTATATTCTTGCGATTGGGGTGTGTCGCCTACTTATTGGCAGCGATCGCAATTTCCGCCAGAATTACAACAAAAATTATCCACACTCCACGACGGCGTAGATACCGATTACTTCAAACCAGACCCCGGTGCTAAACTGGTTTTGCCTAACTTAGACTTGTCTGGCGTTGATGAAATTGTCACCTACGTATCGCGGGGAATGGAACCTTACCGGGGTTTTCCCGAATTCATTGAGTCGATCGCCTATGTACAAGAACGCCGCCCCAACTGTCACGTCGTAATCGTTGGTTCAGAAAGAGTTTGTTACGGGCGTTCTTTACCCAACGGCGAGTCTTACAAAGACTATATGCTCAAAAAAGTCCCCCTAGATTTGTCGCGAGTTCACTTTGTCGGGCCGCTACCTTACGGACTGTATTTAAAAGTAATTCAAGCATCCGACGTACACGTTTATTTGACCAGACCTTTTGTGCTGTCTTGGTCGATGATTGAATCTCTATCAACCGGATGTTTAGTAATCGGTTCCGACACAGGGCCAGTCAGAGAAGTTATCCGCGACGGAGAAAACGGTTTGCTAGTCGATTACTTCTCACCAAAACAAGTAGCCGATCGCATTGATGAAGTTTTAGACCATCCTACCCGCATGGCAGAAATTCGCATCAAAGCCCGTCAAACCGCCCTAGAACGCTACAGTTTAGCTAAAATGCTACCGCAACATTTACAACTGATCGAGCAAGTAGCAAATCGTTCCATGCCGCCTACAGTTGGTATGGAACCAGAACGGGAATTAGCAGCATCTTTTGCAGTGAGAATTTAGCAATAAAGTTGGTCAGCACTAAACCCCTGATCGTAAGCTCTCCTGTGCGACTACACCGCACAGGAGACTCCACCCACTAGACGATAAACATCGGAACATCTGGACGTTTTAGTTGCCAAATTAAATAGTTTGATAGCAGTCCGTTAATCCTTTCTAGGCTAGTCGCAAACTAGCTTCGAGAGCAATAATTTAGGCGTTGCATAATAGCGGGATGATTTTGATTTTTTTTGTGGGATGGGCGTCCCGCCCGTCCCGTGTATTTTCGGGCGTTGCATAATGGAAATATGAACTGTCCTAAATGTGAATCCGCCCCCATCAACAATAGCAAGGGAGCATCTCATATTTGTAAAAACACTTCTTCTCTTTCCTTCTGCCTCCTGCCTCAAAACTCCAATTTCTAGCTTGGCTGCAAAAGTGAGATGCTACCGAAGGCTTCTATCCGTCTCTTACTTCATTACCTAAAGTATTGGAATATCCCCATGCGCGATCGATTTTGATATAGTTGTGCAACCCTTAAAATTTATTGAACTCCCCTTAGTTAAAATCAACTAAGAAATACCCAAAGCTGTTTCAGACATCGTAATTAAATTATTAGCAAAAATTTTCTGGTGAATTGGAATATCAATAATAAAGATTGCCCCCTGATTTGGAGCTGAAATACAATTGAGCTGGCCCCCGTGTTTATCCACTACAATCTGATGGGAAATTGACAGCCCTATGCCAGTACCCTTCCCGATAGGCTTAGTAGTAAAAAATGGCTCAAATAGGTGTTGGCTAATTTCTTCGGTCATCCCAGGGCCGTTATCCTTAATATGAATTAACACCCGATTAGATTCCGTGACCTCCGTGCGAATGAAAATCTTAGAAGGATTAGCTTTCATTTCACTTAACGATCGCGTCGTATTATAATCATCTATGGCATCAATAGCATTAGCAACAAGATTCATAAACACCTGGTTAAGCTGACCCGCATAACACTCTACCAGAGGCAGATTGCCGAATTCTTTAACAACCTCAATTGCAGGTCGATCGCCCCTTCCTTTAACGCGGTTATGCAAAATTAACAGAGTGCTATCAATACCCTGGTGAATATCCACTGGTTTCATCTCAGATTCATCCAATCGCGAGAAAATTCGCAGCGACTGAACAATTTCCCGAATCCGGTCTACACCTACCTTCATGGAACTCAGCAATTTAGGTAAGTCTTCAACCAAAAAATCTAGTTCTATTTCTTCTATTTTATGTTCAATTATTTGCCCAGCCGCAGGGAATTCTTGGTGATAAAGATTGACTAGATCGATCAGATTTTTGGTATAATCATGGGCATAAGAAAGATTCCCAAAAATAAAATTAACGGGATTATTGATTTCATGGGCTACACCTGCAACAAGCTGGCCGAGAGAAGACATTTTTTCGCTCTGCACAAGTTTAGTTTGGGTTAATTGCAATTCGCGAAAAGCTTTTTCTAAACATTGAGCTTGGGTTCGCAATTGAGCTTCCGATTCTTGCAATCCCGCCTCTGCTTGCAGACGCTCTTGAATCTCCTGTTTGAGCAATTGATTGGATAGAAAAAGTTCAGCCGTCCTTTCGTCAACTCGCCTTTCCAACTCCGATGCCAGCTTCAAGAGCGAAGATTCCGCTTTGACACGCTGTTCGATTTCTGCTTGTAAGTACACATTTTGCTCTAAGAGTTTCTTCGACAAATTGCGGAGCTTCATGTGGACATTAACACGAGCTAAAACCTCTTCATGCTGAAGAGGCTTAGTGATATAATCCACCGCACCCAGACTCAAACCTTTAACCTTATCCACCGTATCAGCAAGAGCCGTCATAAAAATCACGGGAATGTCTCTCGTTAAATCATTCGCTTTCAAACGGCGACAAGTTTCAAACCCATCTATTCCCGGCATAAGCACATCCAACAGAATCAGATCTGGCGCAGCATAAGCGACCTTCTGGAGAGCACTTTGGCCATCCCTAGCTACCAATACTTTAAAGCCAAAATCAGCCAAAAAATCGAACAGGACACCTAAATTAGTCGGGGTGTCATCTACGATTAAAATGGTGCTTGGTTCGGCAAGTTCACTACTCATTAGTTGTCGTCCTATATTGTTTAATAAACTCTAGGATTTGTTGTTCTTCAAATCCTTTTGCTAACTGGCGCAGATGGGTAGCAAAGGGAACCCATTGCTCATTGAGTTGTTCGAGTTTTGCAGCTTGCTCCGCAATCCCTCGGAGATCGCCCATCATCGCTAGATCGAATAAAACGGCGATTTCCTCATCGGGGGGAGCTACAATTTCAGAACTTAGAGATTTTGTTTCTCCTTCTGCTTTCCTAATCTCTTCCTGGTTTTCTTCATAAATCCATTCTAACCCTAAATGAGTACGTAATTTTTCTAAAAGCTCCTCGATTCGTATGGGTTTGGGAATAAAATCATTGCAACCTACCTCGACACTTTGTTGTCGATCGAAATCAAAAACGCTGGCCGAAGTAGCAATCACCACTAACTTAGTCTGACCTAGTGATTTGCGAATCCGGCGCGTTGCTTCTAAGCCACTCATTACTGGCATCATCAAGTCCATTAAAATACAGTCTGGTTTAAACTCTGCCACCTTGTTTAAACAGTCCTGACCCTCCGTTGCTTCCAGAACTTCAAATCCTAACGGCTGAAGCATTCCTGCCATGATCGAGCGATTCTGCCACTTGTCGTCAGCTATGAGAATTCTTCGCTTTCCGCCTTTGAAACCAACGATGGTGTGGGCATTGGCTTTGGCTGCATTAGTCGCCCATTCGGATACCTCTGGCAAATCTAAATCGAACCAGAAAACGCTCCCTTGTCCTAATGTACTCTTCACCTTTATTTCACCGCCCATCATCTGGACTAATTGGCGGCTAATTGCCAGTCCCAACCCGGTTCCTTCAACCTTACGGTTGGCATCCCCTACTTGGTGAAAAGGCAAAAATATATCTTGCAATTGCTCTGGTGCCATACCAACTCCGGTATCTTCCACTTGAAACCGGATTTTGCCATCTTGATATCCTACTTTGAATGCCACCCCACCTTTTTCCGTAAACTTAATCGCATTGCCGAGTAAGTTGATTAAAACTTGCCGCAACCTTTTTTCATCACCCTGGACGGCAATAGGTAGTTGGGTAATTGCCTCGTAAATCAGGGAGATTCCCTTTTGTTCTGCCCGAATATTGCAAATTTCAGCCAGGCCTTCCAAAAATTCTGATAAATGGAAATTACTCAGGTGGATTTCCATTTTTCTGGCTTCGATTTTAGAGAGGTCTAAAATATCGTTAATCAGGGTTAAGAGGTGATCGCCGCACTGACTAATGACGTTCAGACCATCTTTTTGCTGGTCAGCCAAGTTTTTTTGTCGTTTGAGGATTTGCGTGTAACCCAAAATGCCATTAAGTGGAGTTCTGAGCTCGTGGCTCATATTAGCAAGAAACTCACTCTTGGCAGAGTTGGCGGCTTTCGCTGATTTTTCTGCTTTTTGTAAATGGATATTTTTTTCTTGTAACTGTTGCGTTCTTTCTGCCACCTTCGCTTCTAAAGTAGCGTTTGCTGCTTCCAAATCGTTATAAAGACGGGCATTTTCAATCGAAATAGCTGCTTGAGAAGATAAAAGCTGTAAAACTTCTAAACGATCGGGAGTAAAAGCACCAGTTGTGAGATTATTTTCTAAATAAAGGATACCTGTAAGTTTTCCTTGATGAACGATTGGAGTACATAATACTGACTTGGGTTTTTGGTTGACGATATAAGTATCGGCTGTGAAGGTTCCCTCACAACTCGCATCGCTTAATACAACATTTTCCTGAGTTCTTGCAACATAATTAATCAAAGATATGGGTAGTTGCTGACTATTTTCCACTGGTCTTGTTTGCTGAACTTCTACATCGCTATCTACGGTTCCATAAGCTTCTATTAGTAAAGTTCCCCCTTTTTCTAAAATGAAAACGCCACTTTGAGCGCCCGCATTCTCGATCGCAATTTTCATCAATTTTGCCAACAGCTTACTCAGTACAATTTCACCAGAAAGAGCTTGGGATGCTTTGATCACAGTAGCTAAATCTAGAAATCCTGCACTCCCTCCACTCGTCGAGGTAGTGCTCATCGTGACCTGGCTACGTTGAGTTTCTGGCTTGGCTATCCGGGAAAATATTTGAGGATATCTGGCTTCCAAATCTTTGACTATAGCTTTAGCTCCCCATCGACTATATCCGTAGTAAGCATCGGTTAAATAAATCCGAGCAATTTTATCTTTAGCGCGGGAAAAATAAAACTCTGCTGCTAGTTCGTTAGCTAAGGCTTCTTCTTGGATATATCCCTGTTCTTTGGCTCCGGCTATGGCGCGATCGTAATAATCACCGGCTTCTAAAGGTTGTCCCAAAATCCGCGCTTTTTCTGCTTCTACTAAGTCATACTTATGCTGGAAGTTAGACGGTGCATAAAACGCCCAGGTCTTTAATTTTTCTTGATTTGCTTTTAATTCACTTAGGTATTGTTCTTTCTGGTTTGGTTCCGCTTCAGGATAAACTGCTATAAGGGCAAGAGAATAGTAGAAGTTGTAGATACTCATGTGCATTAATCCTGCCCCCGTGTCGGCATATTTTAATGCTAAGTTTGCACTCGACACTGTTTTATTTGGCTCTTTAAATAGATAAGAGAGAATCATTTTGCCCACATGGTAAGCATAGAGCAAAGTCCCAGTGTTAGACGCCTCGATTCCTGGCAGTAGTTCTTCTTCATTAAAAATTTCACCTAGCAAAAAGTATTTATCTGAGTTTTTATCGAGTAGATTGTCAACTATTTGCTGGTATATTTTAACAAATAAAGTATCGTATTCTTGTTTGAGTTTAATGGTTAGGGCAACATACTTTGCCTGTTCCTGCTCAACTTTCTGTAGTTCCCGCCCGCTGAAAAATAACTGATTGCAATAATTGACTGTACTGTGACAAGCATATTCTAGGTCTCCAGTTTCCACACCACTTTGAATGGCATCAATCAAAGGTTCTAGGGTAGTATTAAGCGGCTCTTTCCAAAATCTAATCAGACAATTAAATACACAAAATATTTTTGATTTAAGGGTAATCGTGTTAAACCTTTCTAGTAGCAAAATAGCTAATTTACCAAATTGATATCCAGAATCTATGTCTCCTAATCCTCCACAGAGTAACACTCCATACCACACATAAGCAACAGCGACTTGAGGCGAGTTTCCATACTTAATAGACAAGATTATTTTTGTATAAAGAATCCGCGGAAAAATCGCTGGATTTACAACAAAAGCCGGCGTTGTCATGATATTTAATATCCGCATAGCTGCGAGCTTATCGGGAGCTGTCATTGGCGGCAAGTTAGCTAAATCATCAAAGATTAGTTCTTGAGGGGGTTCTTGCTCTAGGCGAACTCCAAACTTTTCTAGAACGGCGATCCCATTATCTATAGCTGATTGCATCCTATTTTGAGACATCTCTAATTGAATTTTCAGCTCGTAGAACTTGGCTTTTTCCAGAAGGGTTTTCGCTTGTGTCAGGCTCGTCTCACAAAGCTGTTGCGCTCGCTCATAATTAGTGTTTATATATTCAGTTTCTGCTGCTTCCAGATGCAGGTTAAACATCAGCTCATATTGACTCTCCCAGCTATTCTCCGCGAGTAATCCTAAACCCACATTCAAATATTTGACAGCAGACTCATAAGCTGTGGCAGCTTTGGCTTTCTGTCCGGCGATCAGATTCAGTTCTGCCAACTCATATCTTTCCAACTCTAAAGTGATTAAATCCGTTCCATAATTTAGTTGGTTAACCAGTGCAAAGATATTTTCTTTTCGTTCTTCAGGGGTTGTGGAATTCAGCAGTAGTTGACCAATTCTTCGGTGAGTTTCTTTTTTCTGATCGTCGGGAATCAGAGAATAAGACGCCTGTTGCACTCGGTCATGCAAAAACTTGTAGGTGACATTAAACTGCTCCGTTGAGTTTTCTGTAGATATTTCCGATTCAAATAGCAGGGGGATTTTGTAGGAATTATTTAGTGGCAGAACGAAACCCGCTTGTAGCGCTTCCCATAAATCCCTTGCCGTCTCTGACTGAGATTTTTTATTAGCAATTGCCAAAACGTCTAAACTAAATTTATCTCCTATACAGGCAGCTAATTTTAAGACATTCTGCGTCGGGGAGGATAGCTTTTGAATTTGGCTGACCATCAATTCGACGACATTATCGCTGATATCAATGCCTTGAAGCAGTTGGATATCCCATTGCCAACAAACTAGATCGAAATCAAAAGATAGAAGTTTGTCTAGATAAAGGGATTTGAGCAGTTGAGTTAAGAAGAAGGGATTTCCCTGGGTTTTCTTAAAAACTAACTCAGCCAGGGGTAAAACTTCGGAAATGTGACTGCGAAGAGTTTCGCTCACTAATTGGTTGACATGAGAGAGTTCCAAAGATTGGAGGATAATATTATTTACTGTTGCGTTGGTATTTTGAATTTGCTCTAATGTATAAATTAAGGGATGAGTGGCACTGACTTCATTATCCCGATAAGCGCCAATTAATAGCAGATATTTACTATCTGGATCGGTCATAATTAGCTGGATAAGCTTGAGGGAAGCCGAATCTGCCCACTGCAAGTCATCCAAAAATATAACTAGGGGGTGTTCGGCTTTACTAAACACCTGTATAAATTTTTGAAACACTCGATTAAATCGGTTTTGAGATTCAGTGGGTCCCAAAGTCGGAACCGCAGGCTGTGGATCAATAATCTTTTCTACTTCGGGAATAACCTCAATAATAATTTGCCCATTGGCACCAAGTGCTTCGAGAATTTTAGCTTTCCAAATTGCTATTTGAGCAGAATTTTCAGTGAGCAGTTGCCGCATCAATCCTTGAAATGCTTGAATTAAAGCAGCATAAGGAATATTCCGCTTAAATTGGTCAAATTTACCGGAAATAAAATACCCTCGTGCTCCGACTATAGGTTTATCAACTTCGTTAACTAAGGAAGATTTGCCGATACCTGAATAACCGGAAACTAGCATCATTTCCGTTGTCCCACCACTGACGCGAGCGAAGGCTTCTAGCAAACTAGCAACTTCTTTTTCCCGTCCATAGAGTTTTTGCGGAATCATAAATTGGCTGTAGGAATCTAGTTGACCTATCATAAAGGGGAAAATCTCTCCAGCAGACAGCATCTGCTGGCAGGTTTCCAAGTCAATTTTTATTCCGAAAGCACTTTGATATCTATCTTCAGCAGTTTTAGATAATAATTTCATTACAATTTCAGAAACTGCATCCGGGATTTCTGGATTCAGCTTTTTAGGTGGTATGGGTGCTTTAGCTATATGGCAATGAACGAGTTCTAGGGGGTCTTTTGCGGAAAAAGGTAGTTTACCCGTCAGCATTTCATAAAATGTAATACCGAGGGAGTAAAAGTCGGTGCGGTAGTCCACGGATCTGTTCATTCTGCCGGTTTGTTCCGGCGACATATAAGCAAGAGTTCCTTCTAATAAGTTTGGATTTGTTACGGTTTGATTTTCTCGCTCTAAAAGAGAAGCAATGCTAAAATCAATGATTTTTACTTCTTTTGTCTCTGGGTTAATTAGGATATTTTGGGGCTTAATATCTTTATGGATCACATTACTATGATGGATCTCTCCCAGAGTGTTTGCTAACTGAATGCCGATTTTGAGAAAGGCGTTTATAGCCAAGGGTTGATTGTTGAGAAAATCTTTCAAAGAGTGACCCCTAAAATTTTCTACAATCAGCGCTAAGCTGTTATGATAGTTTTCTAAGGCTATGGGCTTAACTATTCCTTCACTGTCTAAATGTTTGAGGATTTTATGTTCGTGTCTTAAGCGGGAAATTTCTGCGATTGTCGGATGCTCAGCTTTGAAGGTTTTGATAATTGCTGAGGTTCTATCAATGTCTTTTGTGCCGCGATAAATAATAGTATTGACACTTTCGTAAATAGCTTCGCTTAGGTTGTAACCGAAAATAGTAATGCTCATGTGCGTAATTTTACTAATAAGAAATTGAAGAGCAGGCGGTATTTCAGTAGCTATACTGATATTTATGAGACAACAGAATTAAAAAAAGTTTCAATGCACTATAAATAAGTATAATCTAAGCTTTTTGAATACTATTTAAATTTTAACAAATCTAAATATGCTGGTTTGGTACTTAATATGCCTGCGAAAATCTTTAAAATTTCTTAAGTATTTAAGTAAAATCCTGAAAAATTAACCACAAAGTTACTGAATATACCCGGTGTCATAGTATAGAATAGCTTGGACACAGAAGAGACGATTATTTTATCGGTTAGAGTAATAAAGAAAACAGCAGTTGACCCACGATGTGATGCAACCAATTATTGTCTTTATCAAAATAAGGTAGTCCTGCATAGTCAGGAATACGCAAATTTTAACAGGAAAAAATGGCTGTACTTGCTTGAAAGTACCGATTTTTGTTACTATTGTTAAAACCCAACTAAATTCCTATGAAATCAACTACTAGGGCGCTGAAAGAATGGAATGTAGCAGTTAATGCTTTGGAACAAGGTCAAACAATTGTGCTGCTGCGGAAGGGGGGAATTCGCGAGCAAGCAGGACAGTTCAATGTCACTGACAAACAAGTTTTGCTCTATCCAACTTTTGAACACCAACAGCCGGATTTATTAAAGCCGGAGTTTGCACATCAAGTCAAGACTGTCGAATCTGGCTGGCATCCTGAAGTTATTAGAATTGGCAGTTGGGCTGAGATTACCGATGTTTTTTTGGTAGCTTGGGAACCGGCAATTACTGCGCTATTTCCTTACCATATTTGGAATGAAAATTTTGTCAGCGATCGCCTGAAATGGAAACAAAATCAGCCAATTTATATTTTATTGCTGCGGGCTTATCGCCTTGCAGAAATCCGCGAAATTCCCTACACTCCTGAATACGGCGGTTGCCGTTCTTGGATCGATTTGGCAGATGCTATTTCGCTGGAGGGAAGCGAAGCTGTTTTGAGCGATCGAGAGTACATTGAACGCTCCAATGAAATCCGCAATCTGATAGCAAATCCTGCGAATGCTTCTGGTTCGCAGACAGTGACAACGCTGACGGAAGGTAACCAGGATTTTAGTCCTCATTAATAGTTTTTAAGGTACTTTTAGAGAGGCGCGCTTCTACCAAACCCAGCCCAAAATCCGCAGCTAAGGCCATTAAAGCGGCCGGAATTGCCCCAGCCAAAAGTAACTGATTGTTGACGGTAGCAACGCCGCGAAAAATAAACACCCCCAAGCCACCCGCGCCAATTGCAGCGGCGATTGTAGCGAGTCCGATCGCAATTACTGCAGCAACTCGCACCCCCGCCAGAATCACGCCCAGCGCCAGGGGAATTTCCACTTGCCATAACAGTTGCATATCAGTCATCCCCATGCCTCTGCCGGCTTCCGTAATCGCTGGATCGACGCCGACAATACCAGTATAAGTATTGCGGATAATTGGCAGTAAAGAATACAGAGTGAGCGCCATAATAGCCGTGCGATCGCCTATTCCACCCACTACTGGCACCGGGATTAGCAAGCCAAACAAAGCTAAACTGGGAATTGTTTGCATAATATTAGCAAATCCCAAAATAGGCTTTTTCAATTTTGGTTGTCTGGTGACTAAAATCCCGAGGGGAATCCCCACACTAATAGCGATAAAAATTGCCACAGTTACTAAATATAAGTGTTCGCTCGCGCGCTTAATTATCTCAGCGCCATACCGATTGATAAATTGCATCATGTGGAAATTAGTAATTAGGAATTCAGAATTGTAAATTTTCCTATAATCGAATATCTCGTAGGAGTCGGTTCACCAAAATCTTTAATTTCCCGCCATCAGCTTCAAAAAGCGACCCAGAGCCATAAACGAATGATGCGCGCGCACATCATATTATTACCCAGTCCCGGGTAATTGCAAACATTCAAGAAATGCCTGAGCTTCTGGATGCTGAGATTTGAGAAAATCATCAGGTGTTGCCAATTCAATCAACCGCCCATCTTGCATCAAACCAATTCTCGAAGCTAACAAAAAAGCTTCTTGAATGCCGTGAGTCACAAAAATCACAGTTTTGCCGAGTTGCTGCTGCAATTGACCGAATTCCCGCTGTAATTCCAGACGAGTAATCGGGTCTAAAGCACCAAACGGTTCGTCCATTAACAATATCGGAGGGTCAGCCGCCAGTGCTCTAGCGACGCCTACTCGCTGCCGCTGTCCGCCGGATAACTGATGGGGATAGCGTTTGGCGAAGTGCTGGGGGTCGAGGTTGACTAATTCTAACAGTTTGCGGACGCGAGATTGAATGCGATCGCCCTCCCAACCTTCTAATTTTGGCACTAAACCGACGTTTTGCTCGACGGTAAAATGGGGAAACAAACCGATTTCTTGAATCACATAACCAATTTTTCGGCGCAGTTGAATTGGGTTCCACTGAGTTGTCGGTTTTCCCATGACAAGAACTTCGCCGCTGCTTGGCGTTAGTAAATTGTTAATCAATTTCATGGTAGTAGTTTTGCCACTGCCGCTGCGTCCCAGCAATACTAAAACTTCACCTTGCAGCACTTTGAAATTAAGTTTGTCTACTAAATGCCTGCGGTTGAGGCGATATGTCGCGTCCAGGCATTCGACAGCAACTTCATTATTTAGAGGCATGATTAGTTCCGGTGATTTGGGCTTTCAGGAATTTTAGGACTTACAGACAAGGGTCTAGAAAGCCGGTTTTATTCTTAGATAATTTGCTGCTTAACCCAAAAATTGTCAGAGAAACCGGGTTGATGAGCGTAAGTCCTAAAATTCAAATCAGCGAGCATCGGGGAACAATTCCCCATTCTAAAATCTAAAATCTAAAATCTAAAATCGACTTGATTTTGCCATTCTAGCAGTAATGCTCGACATTGCAGGCAAGTTAATTCTTTGAGCAAGTCGCGAATTCCGTCTGGGGTGACAGGATATTCAGCACCGATCAGTTCGGGGTTTACTGTTACTGTCGGGTGCAATTCTGCAACAAAACCGTAGAGTTTTTGATTGGAGAATGAACTGTTTATTGCCCAGCCTACGGTGTTAATCGGTTGGATGCGGGCGATCGCACTTTCTGTCACGCCTAGCTCTTTTTTGAGTATAGCTGGAACTTCCGCTGCTGGCGTGGCTTCGGCTTCTACGCGACCGCCGGGAAAATCAAGGGTTGCTTCTGCCACGCCGGGGCGATACATCGGTGGGGGAAACAGCAATTTGTCAGCTTGAATGGTCAAGATTACAACTGAATCAGCTCTTTCTACTCGCCAATATTCTACTGTTTTTCCTTCTGTTGTTTCGAGATGTTCCGCGATTAGTTTTACCCAACGAGAGTTGATTTCTACAAAGCGGTCTAGAGTTTTCCAGTGGGATTTTGCAGTTTGGTTCATGTCGGAATTTTTTAAATAAATCAGATGTTGCTTGCTATGGTAGGCGATGGTTGCCGAGCTGAACAATAGCCGATCGACCTTTTCACCTTTGAGGCAGGGTTTTCCTCTCGATTGTAAATTTTTGCTACAACCTTACACATTCGCCTAGATAATTCGGTAACATAGACTACAGAATCAAAGTTTATCTGCGCCTTCGCTCTGCGTTATTTCAACCGCGCCCTGGTGCAGACTCTTAGCTAGACAGGAGTAGTTATGCAACTGCAAACAGATATTCGTACTTGGCAATCCCAACCAACGCCCGGAAGCTTCGCCAGTGTCCGCGACTGGGAAAAATTTGGCTGCGCCGTACCTGCACCAAAATTGGCTCCTTCTATGTGGGTTAAATTGTTCAATCCGCCAACCGCATTCAGCTTTGACGAAGCGTGGCTGTTGTGTGAATGTTCGGAAGAACAGTGGCTAGCTTGGATTCCTGATTATGGCGAAATCTTACTGAGTACACATGAATTTTGCGCTACTAAATCCTGAATTACGCAGACAAACTTTCATAAACGGGGTGTTAAAATTTATATCCCTCGCGTTCCACGGGATTTTTTGGAAAAAAGCTGGTTTCGGCGTAATTATGTCGTTTGCAGTGAGGAATGCAAGCCCTTAAACCTTGATAAGGACTTGCATTCCTCACTACAAACCTCTTATATGATGTCGTTTCACCCGATATCATATAAGTCCTAATAGATATTAATTGAAATTTCGCCAACAAAAAGAGCAATAGGTTTTCTATTGCTCTTTTTGTTCAAAAACACTCTCTAGTTTTTATCTTTAAGATAGCGGAAGTTATATCAACTGGCTTCGATTGACCCCAATATCGCTGCGGTGACGGGTTTACTGTATCGATGCTTGCATGGGAGATATTGGTGAACCCGCCCTTACAGCAATTACGGTCAATTTAGCCGCCGTGATATTGCTGGTTTATTTGCAAACTGCACGGTTATTTACGTTTCTAACAATCGTGCCTGCTCTGCCATTAATCCGAACCGGGTTCTTAGTGCTGGCTCGAATCAAGAGAGGCTGTTTGGCGAGACATTCTCTGATTGATGTTGCCCAGGCGGTGAGAGCTCCGGTGTATTCTGTACGACCCGCTGGGGCGCGAAACTGATCGGTAATTAGGAAATCCGAGGTGATGCTAGTGTCAGTACCAACATTGGTAATAATTGGAAAGTCAAAGGCTCTGGGCAAGGTTCTGTCCTGGATTCGGCCCGGTAGCAACTGGTATTTCATTGAGCCACCCTTGTAGTCAAAATCTACTTGAGGGCTTGTGGGAGGGCTTGTTTGAGCCAACCCAGGAACAGGCAGGCTGGCTACCAAAACGGTGCAAAAACTCCAAAATAATTTCGATTTCATCTGATTCATCTCCTCAACTTTATGACGATTAGCACTAATTAGGTATGCTCTAAAAACAGTAGCTTTTATGAAAAAAGCGCCTCATGACATTGAGCTTTTGAGTTTGAGTTTAATCTACCTAATTTATTACCAAACATTCTCAAAAATGTTATAACTGGTTGGCCTGACAAACTGTAGAATAGTTTCAGTTGAGTTAGACATTTACACATCTGAAGTTGTTACAGCATTTGGGAGTCGGTTTTACCAGAATGATTCATTTTTGAGCGATGTCATTGGAACTTTATCAAATTTTGTCTCAGATATCAAGTTTTGCCGATGGCGTATCACGTTTTAACACTGGTTTGCGGGTCGATCGAGCTTTGACTGTTGCGGGGTATACCAAAGCGAGAAAGATGCTAGAGTGCACCAATGGCCGTTTGAGTATTTTCAGGCGACAATAGACAGAGAAGGGGCTTGAAAATAGGTGATTTTAGTGGAAGACAGTAAATTTATCGACGTATCGGACATTATGGGTGTTCCCGCGGCTCCGGCGGGTTACAAATCCGGCTTTGTGGGTATTGTCGGACGCCCGAATGTCGGCAAATCAACGCTGATGAATCAGTTGGTGGGGCAGAAAATTGCTATTACTTCGCCGGTGTCTCAGACGACGCGCAACAGGCTACGGGGCATCCTGACGACACCGGAAGCACAAATTATTTTTGTAGATACTCCCGGAATTCACAAGCCGCACCACCAATTGGGCAAGGTTTTGGTGCAGAATGCCCGCACGGCGATTAAGTCGGTGGATGTGGTGCTGTTTGTGGTGGATGGTTCGGTGGAATCGGGAGGGGGCGATCGATATATTGTCGAAATTCTCAGCAATATCGGCATTCCGGTGATTTTGGGGATGAATAAGTTGGACGAACAACCGTCGGATTCCGTGTTGATCGATCGAACTTACGAGCAAATTGTCAATCCTGAGTGGCCTGTAGTGAAATTTTCCGCTCTCACGAGCGAGGGTGTCGAGTCGCTGCAAAAATTGTTAATCGAACATTTGGAGGTTGGGCCTTATTATTATCCGCCCGATTTGGTGACTGACCAGCCGGAACGCTTTATTATGGGCGAATTGATTCGGGAACAGATTTTGCTGCTGACGCGGGAAGAAGTGCCGCATTCCGTAGCAATTGCGATCGACATAGTTCAAGAAGAAGCAAAAATTACTCGCATTCTGGCGACAATTCACGTCGAACGGGATTCCCAAAAAGGCATTTTAATCGGTAAAAGCGGCAGTATGCTCAAGTCGATCGGCAGTGCGGCCCGGGAACAGATTCAAAAGTTAATTGAAGGCAAAGTGTATTTGGAGTTATTTGTCAAGGTGCAGCCGAAGTGGCGGCAGTCGCGTACTCGTTTGGCGGAATTGGGCTATCGCGTTGAAGAGTGAAACTTTGGCAGTTGGCAGTTGGGGTTCTTCCGTTCTATGAATCAAGAATCGAGTACGACTTTCGCTCTGAGAGAGTTTCATCGGGCCCGGAGAGTCGATACAAACCCCCGCTTAACAACTAGAACGCCATTCCAACAACAGTACAATAAACTGAGAGCAGCCCCATTCGCCCCAGTTGACCTATGCCGCGTTGGTTCAATACTGCTGGCCCCTGCCAAGAAGACATTCATTACGCACTGTCGCCCACGGTACGCTTACCAAGCTTAGAACGGTTAATCGCTCAACGCAACTATTTCGTCATCCATGCACCCCGGCAAGTGGGGAAAACCACCGCCATGCTGGCGTTAGCCAAACAACTCACCGAAAGCGGACAATACACCGCCGTGATGCTGTCAGTTGAAGTGGGCGCACCCTTCAGTCAAGACATCGCGGGTGCAGAAGAGGCTATTTTGGGGGCTTGGCGAGATAACATTTCCGTCCGTCTCCCACTCAAACTGCAACCGCCTGACTGGACAGCGATGCAATCGGGACAGAAAATTCGGGCTGCTTTACAAGCTTGGACACAAGTTTCATCTCGTCCTTTGGTCATTTTTATCGACGAAATTGACGCACTACAAGACCAAGCTTTGATTTCTATTCTGCGCCAATTACGCGATGGTTATCCCAATCGCCCGAAAGCGTTTCCGCAATCGGTGGGTTTAATTGGTTTGCGGGATGTTCGCGATTACAAAGTGGCTGCGGGGGGAAGCGATCGACTCAATACATCCAGTCCGTTTAATATTAAAGTGCGATCGATTACTCTGAGAGATTTTAATGCCTCAGAAGTCGCCGAACTATACGCGCAACATACGCAAGATACCGGACAAGTTTTTACACCTGAAGCCGTAGCCTTAGCTTTTGAACTGACTCAGGGACAACCTTGGTTAGTGAATGCTTTAGCTAAGGAAATTGTAGAAGAATTAGTGACAGATGAATCTATAGAAATTACCACAGAACATATTTTATCAGCTAAAGAAATTCTCATCAAACGACAAGATACGCATTTGGATAGCTTGGCAGAACGACTCAGAGAAAACCGAGTCAAAGCCATTATCGAGCCGATGTTGGCGGGTTTGGAATTGGGAAATATCCCCAATGATGATATTCAGTTTTTAATCGATTTGGGTTTGTGTAAGATGGATGTTCAGGGTGGATTGACGATCGCTAACCCAATTTATCGAGAAGTTTTGCCCCGCGTCCTCACCGTAACGCCAATGGCTTCTCTGCCGCAAATTGCACCGAGTTGGTTGACTCATGAAGGCAAATTAGACACGCAAGCGTTACTCAAAACTTTTCTGGAATTTTGGCTGCAACATGGCGAACCGTTACTCAAAAGTGCGTCTTATCCCGAAATTGCCCCGCATTTAGTGTTGATGGCATTTCTGCATCGAGTGATTAATGGTGGCGGAACATTGGAGCGGGAATATGCGATCCGACGCGACAGAATGGATTTATGTTTGCGTTATGGTGAGGTAACATTGGGAATTGAACTGAAGGTTTGGCGAACTCGGAAAGTCGATCCGTTGAGTAAAGGGTTGGAACAGTTAGATGGATATTTGGCTCGATTGGGAGAAGATGAAGGGTGGTTGGTGATATTCGATCGACGCGAGAATGCGCTCGAATTAGAAGAGCGGTTGAATACTGAAATTCATCTGACACCAATGGGGCGAACTGTTACAGTTATTCGTGCGTGAAGAAGTTCTGATGAATGTCTCGATTTGTGCGATCGCCCTAGTGTGCGATCGACTCTAAATGCTCTCTCATCTAAAATCTAATATAGATAGCTTTTTTCAGTGCGGCGGCTTAAGTGATTAAGTCGAATCGTGCGGCGAACTCGATCGAGGAAAGGAGATTCCGATGGGGATTAAGAAGCGGTTGACATACATCATCAAACTGCGGTATTATTCGATTATATCCAGTATTGTAACGCAACTGCGAATTATAAGTTGGACTGCTTTATTTCTGAATATCGACCCTGTTTCAAAGCTAGGGGTGGGAAATTTATGTTAACGATCAACCAATGCTGAATTAGGTTGTAAGGTTAAGCGAGGAATTGTATGGATACTTCAGTAGTTGTTGCTTTAATAGCTGGTGCTGTTAGTGCTGTCGGATGGATAGTCAATCATATACTTACCGAGCGACGCGAGCGTATACGACAAAGAACAGAAGCTTCGTTAAAACACGTAGAAAGACAGCTTGAGGAATTATATGGTCCAATGGCTTTTCTTCTTTATGAAGCTCGTCGAACGTATCAGGATCTCCTTGATACGCTAAAAAGGGATTATGTTTTTATAAAAGGTAAACCACTTCCTGAACAAGAACTTAAAACTTGGCTGTTCTGGGCTGAAAAATCTTTTCTACCTAGAAATGAGCAGATTAAAGAATTGCTAACATCTAAAACACATTTAATTGAAGGAACTCGTTTTCCCGATAGCTATGTTGCTTTTCTAGATCATCAAAACTCATGGTCAATCCAACACAAGCGATGGAAGGAAGAAGGTGTCGAATATTCGTGGCATTCAAAAATTAATTGGCCTGTTGATTTTGAGCGGGAAGTGATAGTAAGTTTTGAGTTTTTGAAAGCTAAACATACAGCACTGCTTGGTAAGCTTACCCAAAATAAGTAAGCACAGTCCAACCTTGCGTTGGCTCCGACTGCATCAAGTGTGTTTGTGGGTAATCGGGACGATCGGCTGCAGCTCAACTTTATCGTTATCTCGCAAACACTGCCTGACTTTGGAGATGGTTCGGAAGCTCGATCGAGAGCTTTACCGAAAGAAAATTGGTAGAATAAATAGATACGCTTCATCGCGCACCATACAACAAGCTCGTAAATCCAATCTTTTCACCAAACCTCAAACTAGGAGATTCTCAAAAATTCCAACTATGAACTACCGAAACTACAGATGCCATGTGAGGGAAACTATATAAATGCCCAATAAATTAAGAAATACCCGATCTGGTACTGCTGGCGAAATGAATGTCATAGCAGTTTTGTCGCGATGCGGATTCAATATTGATAAACCTTTACAAATTGATGACGAGATTGATGTAAACATCAGAGTAAAAATTGGAAAACTTAATATTACAATTCCTATACAAGTTAAATCGGTTCAATTTCCAGATAAAAGAAATATAAAACATAATTTTATTCAGGGATTAAAGAAAAAATATTTAGAACGTCAACCATACTTATGTCTTGCCATTTACCGTCCTGAAACAAATGAAATATGGTTTATAAACGGCAGCAAAAAAATACAAGAAGTCTATCATTCACAAGAATCGTGGAACGCAAAGCATCGTCCATATAATAACTTGTCTTGGGATGCTGACATACGCATTGCTCTACCTTGCAAAGATATATTATTTAATCAAAAATGGAAAATTCCTGCTGATCCTTGCAATTATCTAAACAGTCGTTTTCAAGAATTAAAATCTGAGATTGAAAAAAATATTGTTCCCTCAGACGAAATCATTTCATCTATCACTACCATTGAAAGTAAATGTGCAGTAGTAGTAGAAGTATTGGACATTAGCGGTCAAGTCGTTAGGAAGAAATATCGACTTGAAGATACAATAGAGGAATTAATATCCTCAGCAATTTCTATATTAGAAGAGTTTATTATTCCTAATTTCTCACCTCTGATTCACCAAGAGCGCATCTCTATCATGCTGCTTCGCGAATTATTAGTAAATGCGATAGTACATCGCGCATACGATCGAGCTAATGATGTAGTTATTAAGGTTATGCCAACTTCGATTCAGGTAAAAAATCCTGGAAGGTTATTGCCTCCTGTAAGTCTTAGTAACAATCAAATTTCTGGAGGATACGTTGTAATAAGGAATGAAAAATTAGCATTGCAGCTTCGACAAAAAGGGCTTGTTGAGTTAGTTGGTAGTGGGTTGTTATGGGTAAAAAAAATGCTAAAGCATCAAAATCTTTCTCCAGCAATTTTTACGCAAGATGCAACATCATTCTCAGTGACAATAAGCTATGAGAATGTCTAGGTGACCTTGATGCCTAACAACGCCCATGCACACCGACTGTCGAAAGGTAATTTGTTATGATAGAAAGGTTGTTGGGGGCGGGTGATGGGCAACGTTATCTCGCAAACGCTGCCTGACCTTGGAGATGATTCGGAAGCTCGATCGAGAGTTAAGCTATAAATAAAACTCCGAGTTCTGCATCGACGCTTATTAGAAGCGAATAATTTCGATCGTGCCTCGCGATCGCACAAAACAAACATCAAATTCTCGAAAGAAGTTGGTTTGCCCGAGAATTAATGGAACCTGAGAGGCTTGTGCCCAAGCAAATGCTAGGCGAACGGGTTCCAAATTCCCAATTTGAACATCTACAAATACACCCCGCGCCTCAACCGTTGCCAGATTTCCAGCCAATGGCAAGCGGACAGTTTGTTCCTCCCAAATTGCACCCAATTGCAGACCAATGTCATAAGGTAATAGATTGACCGCAGACCCAGTATCTAGCAGTGCATTCGCCGAGACAGAAAAGCCTGCATGAATCAGAGTGATGGGAATCGTGGGTAATGCTTCATCGTCAGAAAAGGGAAACTCGATCGAACTAGGCATGAGTAGATGCCTCTCGATCGTCCTGAATCATCTGCATCATAATGTTTGCAGCTTCCGTTGCATCGTAGGGCGACCAAACTGGATACTCTGATGCAGAAAAGATGACTTGTAATTCAGCGTCTGGGATTTGTGCGGCTAGGAGTTTGAAGAGTGATAATTTGTCTGACTGGCTCAGATTGTTCACCAAAGGAATTAACTCAGCGAGAGACATGGTTTAAACTCCCAGAAGTACGAGAATACATCTATCATAAACGCTGCCTGACTGTGGAGATGATTCGGAAGCTTGATCGAGAATTAAGGATTCCGGTGGATAAATGTCGCCCTACATTACCAACACTAATTGCTGCTTTATTCTACGATTTATCAACAGATAAAAAAATCAAAATCCCTTCAATCGGTGAAAAACGGGAAGGGGAATTGCGATCGACTACAGCTAGGACTTGATATGATATCTACCAGCAAGCCAACTGGTTGAGCCAACAATCCCCGTACCTTGATAGTCGGGGAGTGTCAACAACAACTATCAAGGCAACTCAACCGAACTCGGTTTAGCAATGTGAGGCAAGCCCCAGCCCAATTTTTCCCGCAAAATGTGGAAAAACTCAAAAGATTGCACCCGAATAAACCGGGCTGGGTACTGAGCTCGCTCGACTTGCACCCAATCTTCGGGCAGAACATAACATCCGCCGTTACCGTCTACCACCATTACCAGGCGGTTCGGACTCGCCGGCAAAATCTTGACCGGCTCGGTGTTGGAAAACACCAAAGCCCGCGAAGCCATTGAATGCGGGCAAATAGGCAGCAACTGCAACACCGGCACTCCTGGAATAATGACAGGGCCACCCGCAGAAAGGGCGTAAGCTGTCGATCCTGTGGGAGTCGCGATGATGACTCCATCTGCGGCAATGTCAATAGAGGCGTGCTGGCCGATCGCCACTTCAAAATGACACATACAAGTCAGCGGTTCCCGGTGCAGCACCATTTCATTGAGACAAAGAGCTTCCCAGAGGCAGTCGTTTTCTCGAAACAGCCGCACCGCCAGCATCGATCTTTCTTCTATTTCGTATTCTCCGGCGATTACCTTTTCCAAAGCTTGCGGCAGCAAGTTCAGGTAAGTTTCTGTTAAAAAGCCCATGTGACCGGTATTGACAGTCAGCAGCGGCACTCCAATAGGAGCGACTTGGCGAAATGCCGACAGCACCGTACCGTCGCCACCCAAAACCACTGCAAACTCCATGTCGCTGTCAAAACCGGGGGGGACGAGTTGTTCGATCGGGTTGTGGCACATCGGGCGATCGGGGCTAGAATAGCCCAGAATTCCTCCGGAACCAGAAACCGAGCAAACCTCCCAGCCGCGGGCAGTCAGCTTGTCTTCCAACTCTGCGGCGATGCGACAAGCCACAGGTTTAACGTCGTTGTATATAATCCCAGCTTTCGGCACTTTAAAATGTAAAGGGCATTTTTTGTTTACTCCGTTTTTTAGTTTTAAGCTGCTCGTACTCTATTTCCTTGAGCTTCTTCATAATCAGATTAAAGTATTCTTCGAGATAAGACTCCAAAGTAGTAGTTTCTTTGGGGTCGATTCCGAAGACACTGTAAACATCATCCATCGGAGCTTTCAAGGGTTTTCCGGCTGCCAAAACTTCTGAAAAAGCCAATCTGTCAGCTACGTTCCAACTCCACTGAAAGAACTTAGCAAATTGACGAGTAGCCTTCAACAAGGCGTCTGGGGTGCGCGTAATTTTGGCTTGCTTCCCTGACAGCCGTTCGCACAACCGCACAATTTCGTCAGCATCCCAAGCGCGATTTCCCACCACCGGAAAGCTTTTTTTCTCGGTTTCAGGAACGGAAAGGGCCCGGACGGCAAATTTAGCAACGTCCTGAGTGTTCATGTAGGCAAGGGCGGATGGCTTATTGGGCAGCCAGACTGCCTGATTGTCCAAAATCGGCATTGCATACAGGCTCACCAGTCCTTGCAAAAAGCCGCAAGGTCTCAAGATTGTGTAGTCTAGACCGGATTCTGCTAAGAACAATTCGGTACAGCGCTTGATTTCCAACAAGGGGACTTGAGGATATTTCTCAGCGTCGAGAAAGGAAAAGAATATGTAACGCTTGATGCCTGCTGCTGCTGCTGCTTGGATCAGCGATACTTTTCCGTCCCAGTCTACTCTTTTGATGCTGACAGAATCGGCTGCACTCGCTGTTGCTGCATCGATAATAGCACTGACGCCTTCTAGGGCCGGAGGCAGACTGTCTGGCTGGCAAAGGTTCCCGGGTACGAGTTCAGCGCCCCATTCTTTCAAAAATGCAGCTTTTCTGTAACTTCTGACTAAACAGCGCACCTGGTAGCCCTCGTCTAGGGCGCGGCGGGCTATTTGGCGGCCGAGAGTGCCGGTGGCACCTAAAATCAATAAAGTCATCTAGGGATTAATTATGAATCTTAAACTTTCTATAAGATGGTATCAGGTTTTTGTTAAGTTTGTTATAAAAACTTAACAAAAACCTGAAATTTTCTCATTTTAGGCTTGAGATATTCGGCACAAGGCTGGCTTTCGGCAGAAAGTAGACTCTAGAAGGCAGAAGGGAGAAGGCTTCTGAAGGATTGGTTGAAAAAAACTTATTCTTCGCGGCCTTGCAATTTGAGCAGGAGGAAGCCTCCACCTATACCCACGAAAATTAGGGAAAAGGACAAAAAGGCTGCAGTGAAAATTTCAGGATTCATCAAAATTCCTCGGGTCTGAAACCCCGTCCTTACAGGACGGCTTTACATTTAATTTGAATCCCCTTGCGGGGTAGGGGGGTATGGTTGCCCCCCCGTGAGGATATGGGTGTCCTCAATCTCCCATTTCTGGGGTAAAGTTAGCTTTGCCAATGTTTAGTGAGCTTGTTAGGCTAGCAGCACTGTTCCAGTGACCTTAGAACTGTTTAACCACTAGCGACAGAGCAGGGAACTAGCTTCGCATTCCAGGGTGTCGTGACTCAAAAAACGTAGTCAGTTAAGACTTAGGCGGGTCAAGATGGCTTGTTAGATTTCTCTTTCAAGCCTCATGCCTTTAGGCTGAGGTTCTTGACGATTTTATATGTCCAATTGGGCGATCACATTAAATAAAGATAATATAATTTGGGGCAAGCAGGTACATGAATGCTAAAATTTCAGTGCCGAAATTCCTGTAATTTTGTTGGAGAAAACTGCCTTGAGTCTCGATCGGGAATCACAACTAGCTGTAACTCTGGGAGATCCGGCGGGAATTGGCCCGGAAGTGATTCTCAAGGCATTGGCAGATCCCGCTGCTGCTTGGAGAGTAACGGTTATAGGTTCTAAGAGAATTTTGCAGCAAACTTACGATATGTTGCGATCGAGCAATCCAGCAGCACAAGCGGCAAATCCCGAAACATTAAACATTATTGATATTGAACCAGACAGCAAGTGGGGCGAAATTGTCCCCGGTGTCGGGAGTGCAGCTAGCGGGGCCGCTAGCTTTGCTTACATGGAAAGCGCGATCGCCCGTACCCTCGCGGGCGAATTCTCCGCCATCGTGACAGGCCCGATTTCCAAAACTTGCTGGCAGGCGGCCGGTTACAATTATCCGGGACAAACAGAACTCCTCGCAGAAAGGGCAAAATCGCAGCGGTTCGGAATGCTGTTTGCCGCCACATCTCCACACAGCGGTTGGACGCTGGTAACTTTACTGGCTACTACACATATTTCCCTGCGTCAAGTCCCAGATGCGTTGAGTCCAGAATTATTGAGCGAAAAACTAGAATTGCTGGTAGAGTGTTTGCGGGAAGATTTTGGGCTGGAAAGACCGAAAATTGCGATTTCTGGCTTAAATCCTCACAGCGGCGAAAATGGCAAACTGGGAAATGAAGAGCAAGACTGGATGATACCTTGGTTGGAAACGCAGCGCGATCGCTTTCCTCAAGTGCAGTTAGACGGGCCAGTCCCCCCCGATACCCTGTGGGTAAAACCGGCTAAAGTTTGGTACGGTTTAGCCAAGGAAGCTCACGACGGTTACTTGGCAATGTACCACGACCAGGGGTTGATTCCAGTAAAATTGATGGCTTTCGATAAAGCAGTCAACACTACAATTGGCTTGCCTTTTGTCCGCACCTCTCCGGATCACGGCACAGCTTTTGATATTGTAGGTCAAGGGATTGCAGATGCCTCCAGCATGACGGCAGCATTGCAGTTGGCCGCCCAGTTGGCTAGTCGCAGAACAGCAGTTAAAATAAGGCGATAGCTTTAGTACGCCTGACGCTGGGAAAAATTGTGTCATTCCTATTGATTGTCGCTGGGGTGAGGCGGCAAGCAAGCTGGTAATTTACTTCGGTCGATAAAAATTACGTTTGGGTAGCGCAGTATGGCAGCATCTAATGATAATTCAGGCAAAATGTATCAGTCAGAAAAAGAGGTTTCTGATGCAACTCAGGCAAGTTCTAAAGCTGGAGAGCAACTTCAGGAATTGCTAACCATACTGACTGAATTTCAGTTATTGAAGAAATCCAAAAAAGAGCCAAGCGAGATAAAATTACCGCTTTCGGAAAAGTCTGTTCAGCGGTTGGAAGATGAGGAAAATCGGCGCAAACAATTGTCTTTCCTGATCGAATCACCGAGTATTGTACCGGAAGTATTAAGTAACGATGAAGAGATCCCATCTCAAAGACGAGAAAAAAGTAATGAGGAACCCGATTTATCTATAGCCGCCAAGGGAGCAAAAAAAAATCCGCCGTCGGAGGAAGAATTAGAACAAGCAGTGGAGGAGTTTAAGCGGTTGCAGCAACTGCTGTTTGAAAGGGATTTACCGGAATTTTACAGTAATGTTTTGAGCGTGGAACAAAGATTAGAAAATTTTGAGAAGTTGATGTCTGAACCCCAAGAGTTGATGACTTTACTGAAGCCGTTAATTCCTGAGTTAATGAGAGATGAATTAGAGGGGTTGAAGTCGGAATTAAAAAAGGCACTAGAAATCGCTAGCAGCGATCAAATTAATCAGATCGAATTGCAGACCAAAATAGCTGATTTGGAAAATAAAATTGCTAATTTCAACCAGCAGCAACTGCCGAATTCAGAACAGTTAATGCAAAGGGTGATGTTGGTGGTGGGCGAGCTGCTCAAGCGTAAGGTAGAGGAGTCTAAGTTAGAGGTAGCTTCGGCGATCGCACCAAAAGTCAATCAAGTAATTCACAATCAAAACGGACTAGAAAAACAGGTAGTAAGAATTGAAGATAGAGTTGCGAATATCCAGCAGCGCTACCAGCAGCAACCGGAAGATTTAATCAAGCAGCTAGTACCAGTAGTTAGCGAGTTGCTAAGCCGCAAAATTAGTGAATTAAAATCAGAGATTGTAGAAGCTGTTACCCCCTCAGTACAGGTAAGAATAGCTTGGGTAGAAATAGAAGAAAAAGTATTGAGCATCATCGAACGCCGACTGGCTACACAACAGTCGCCTATTCAGAAGCCAGAAGAGATACTGGCGATGCTAATGCCCGCAATAGCTGATTTGCTGAATCAGAAAATAGATGAATCCAAATTACAAGTAGCAGCGACGATTGAACCTTTGATAGAATCAGCAATTCTTCAAAGAGAAGTTCAAGGAAAATTGAGCGACGTAGAAAGTAGACTAAATAATCTTCAGCGACAGCAAAAATCTCAGCCGGAAGATATAATGGCAAGGTTAATGCCGTTAATGATTGAGTCGCTGAACCGGAAAATCGAGGAGACAAAGTTAGAGGTGAGAGAGGCGATCGCGCCCAGTGTCAACACGGCTATTCAAAACAGCGGTATTGCAACACAAATATTAAATAATGAAACTAAGATTGTCGAAGTTCAGCAGCAAGTTTTAGGCGAGATAGAAGGGTTGATGGCAAGAATAATGCCAGTGATTGTAGAAATGCTGTCCCGAAACATCGGGGAAGCAAAGCTAGAGATAGAATCTGCGATCGCCCCCGCTGTCGATGCCATCATTCAGAATAAAAGGATCGATCAAAGACTCGGGAAGATCGAACAACAGATTGTGGCGATCGAACACCGGATTTATGAATCGACAGACTTGTTTACCGATTTACTGAAACCTTTGATTGACGAGCTGATGGTTAGCCATCACGCCCAACTGCAAAAGTCGGTCATAGAATCTATTTTACCATTGTTAGATGAAGTGGTAAGTTATAATTACAGACTCAACGATAAAGTAGGCGAACTCGATCGCAAAATTACTGATGCTGAATGGGGAGGCAATCGGGAAGAATTACTCGCCAGAATTAAAGTCATCTTTCCAGAAATGATGATCCAAACAATTAATGAGTCGAGAAAATCATTTGCCGAAACTATAGCTCCGATAATTGATGAAGTAATTAATAGCAAAACCCGACAAAACAGGCAGTCGATGGGAGTAGCAATATCGCCGGCTATTCCTGTGGGAATCAGCCACAGAATCAGTGAATCGCCCGATGAAATTGCAATGGCGCTCGCGCCGGAAATGGCCACCGCTATCAAACAGCAAATTCATCTCAAGCGAGAAGCAATGTCGGATGCACTTTATCCGATCATCGGCAGCACGATTTTAAAATACATCGCCGAAATGATGCGGGAGATTAATGAAAAACTCGAATCAGCTTTAAGCCCAGAGGGAATTAGTCGCAAAATTAAAGCCAAATTACAGGGAGTTTCTGAAGCAGAAGTGCTGATGAAAGAAACAACACCACTGAGTGTTAGAGCTGTCTTTTTAATTCAAGCAAAATCGGGCTTAGTAATTTCAGCAGTGCAAAAATCTGAACGCGAACAGCTAGAATCAGACATGGTAGCAGGGATGCTGACTGCTATTCGGGCTTTTGTCAACGATTGCATATCTCAGTCTGGAAATATTGCAGAGATTGATGCTATAGAATACGGCACATCGAAGATAGTATTGGAAGTAGCGGGTTCGTGTTATCTGGCAGTAGTTATACAAGGAGAAAGCCGCCAGTGGTTTAAGTATAAAATGCGAACGATATTCAACAATATTGTTCAAGAATACGGAGAGATAATTCGGTCATTTAACGGCGATCCAGCAACTGTACCACCAGAAGTAAACTCGAAATTGCAAAAATTAATCGATACAGATGTAAAAGTTAAATCTTCTAAACTTCCCATTTTACCAATTATCGGTTTGGCAGCATTAGGTTTAATTGGCGTACCTTGGGGAATTCATCAATACCGCAGCGGAGTTGAAGCGAGCTTAGAAGCAGATACGAATTTAGCATTACAATCTGCTCCAGAGTTATCGGTTTATCGTATCGTGGCAGATGTTAAAGATAAATTATTGGAGATTTCGGGACGAGTGCCCAATCAAAAGCTGCGCTCGAAAGCGGAAAACATCGCTCAGCAAGCAGCTCCACAATTAAGAGTTAATAATAAAATTATAGCCGTTGAAGTACCTCCTGATCCGGTTTTAGTAGAAGCCGATGTCAAGCGGACGGCAGCTCTTTTGAATAAAGTAGAAAGCATTGATATCTCAGCTCGCTATGCAGAGGGAAAAGTCGCCGTTGCAGGCAGCGTGAGCAAAGTGCCCGATGCTCAGAAAATAACTCAAGCTTTTGAGAAAATTCCGGGGGTGAAGTCTGTAACAAATACAGTGATAATAGGAACTCCACCGCCGCCAAAGATAATAATGCCAGTTCGCGTGTATTTCGGTGCAGGTTCGGCAAGTTTGCAGGCGAAAGATGTAGCACAAAAGCTTAGCAAAATCAAGGAATATATGGAGAAAAATCGCACGAAGAATTTAAGGATAGTTGGCTACAGTGATTTTAAAAGCGCTCCGGTAGAAAATCAAAAGCTGGCACTGGAAAGGGCGACAAATGTGAAAAATATTTTGGTTAGACAAGGGATAAATGGCAACAGAATACAAGTTGCTTCTACTAAGGGTCGTCCTGAAGGTGTGGAGGCAAATCAACCGCTGTGGCTGAGCAGATTGGTAGTATTTGAGGTGATAAATTAAAATAGGGAACTGGGAATTGGGAATTGGGCATCGGGCATAGGGCATAGGGCATCGGGCATTGTTAATTGGGGATTTTCCCTAATGACTAATGACTAATGACTTCTTTCTCTTAATTTATAGTAACTGGCAAGAAGGTTAGGACATTTGTTATCGCTGAAAATATTGCTCTGACTCCCTTTCCCTTCTTCCTTCTTCCTTCTTCCTTCTTCCTCTTAAATTAATCGAACTCGCCCGGAGGTAAAGGCTTGTATTCGATCGCCCGCCAAGCATATTAGCAAGCGGCCGCATCCGTCAAGGCCGGCGGCTTCTCCGCAGATGGTTTCCGACGCAAGTTCGATCGCCACCGGGCAGCCAATCAACGCATCGCGGCGGCGCAATTCCGGCAAAAGTAGCGCTAAACCGGACTTGGAGGCTGGCTTGTCTGTGGTAGAAAACATATCGGCTAGTTCGAGTAAATAGTGCCGCAGTCGATCAAGCAAACACAGTTCATCTGGTACTGTACTAGCAAGAGAATGCAAGCTTACCGCATTGCCGAGATCCTTTTCATCCAATCCCGCAGCCGCGAAATCTACGCAGCGGTTGAGTCCAATTCCCACAACCGCGCGAGTTTTACCAAAAACATTGCCGGAAGTAGCTTCGCAGAGAATTCCGGCTAATTTGTGGCGATCGATCCAGACATCGTTTGGCCATTTCAGGCGCAGCATATCGCGACAGTCGGGAACCAAATCTTCGATCGCGTAAATCACGGCTAAACCCGCTGCTAAACTGAGTCCCGGCAACAGAGTGGGGTTGAGGTTTTCGAGTACAAAACTAACAGTCAAGACACCGCTTGGGGCGTGCCAGGTGCGCCCGTGTTGGCCGCGCCCGCTGGTTTGTCGCCTAGTAAATACAGCATCTCCGTGGTGGAGTTGGGCCGCGCGGGCGATCGCCCAACTGTTGGTACTCGGACAGGTATCCAAGGAGTGTAGCCAGTGATGGAGGTTTGGGCGATCGGCTTCTGGCAATGCGGGCACGGGAGTTAACGGCAATTCAGACAAGATTTGATTTGTAGTATTTGATATCTCAAAGCTGATTATCGCATTTTCCAGAAGTGCCACCTCGCGCGACGGCGAGAATTCAGAGAAATTGGAGTGTAGTACAGTTTCAGCATCAGATTCACCTTACGCCGCAACATCAGTTCAGCCGCAAAATCTTTTGATTTATAAGGGTTTAGGGGAAAGCAGAGGGTGGGTTGGAGCGATCGACACCCCTTGAAAAAACCCAATTTAAAAAAAAGTTGTATTACCCCCTTGACAGTCTTGTATTATGCAATGTAGTATAAATGTATGGCGAAGGGGAAAGAGATTCAAAGCTTTACCCCACAAGCAATATGAACCTTGACAACTGAATAGGAAGTTAATCTTGTCACATAATTGTGGACATTGGCGGTGTAGACTCCGGCAACAATAGCCCGATCGGGTTGTAGTACGCGGAATCAACCGCCACCCCGTCCCAACTTCAGTAATTCAAGGACAGAATATTGTTCATTTTCGCGGGGGTATAGCTCAACCGGTCAGAGCAGTCGCCTGTCGAGCGAAAGGTTGCCAGTTCAAGTCTCGTTACTCCCGTCAAAGTCCCGTAGGCAAAAGTCAAGCCGTCTCCCCCTCAAGGAGAAGATTGCGAGTGCAAACCTCGTCGGGACTCCCAGGTTAGGTGGCTGAGTGGCTCAAAGCGTCGGTCTGCAAAACCGAATTGCGCGGGTTCAAATCCCGCCCTAACCTCTGTTCCCAATCAGGAATTAAAAATTAGAAATTAAAAGATTAAACTAACAGTCTTTTAATTGAAATTTTTAACTTTGAAAAGGAACGAAGCGAAAGTGACATTGCAGCGTAGCTTAATTCTAAAGCGCCAAGTTCATACCTTGGTCAATGCAGGTTCAAATCCCGCCGCTGCGACCACAAGCAGGGATGGTGTAACTGGCAACACTCTGGTCTCCAAAACCAGCATTCTGAGTTCAAATCTCAGTTCCTGTGCCAATTTATAGTGCTGTAGGCAAATGGTTTAAGCCGCTTGGTTTTCACCCAAGTGATTGCGGGTTCAACTCCCGTCAGCACTTCTCGTGGGTCGTTGGCAGAATGGTTTTGCAGCCGCCTTTTAAGCGGATGGATCGAGGTTCAATTCCTCGACGACCTACCAAAATTTCTATCTTGGGTCGGCCCTCCTATTGGCGTGGGTAGCTGTCTGTAAAACAGTAGCTTAAAGCGTTGCTGGTTCAATTCCAGCCCGACCCATTTGTAACTGCATTTAATCTGCAGTTGCAATCTTGAGAGCGTGGTGTAGCCGGATAACATCTCAGTTAATAAAACTGAAGATTGAGGGTTCAAATCCCTCCGTTCTCGCTGTGGAGAGGTGGCCGAGTGGCTTAAGGCGCTTTCCTGCTAAGAAAGAGCGGTTTAACAGCCGTCGAGGGTTCAAATCCCTCCTTCTCCGTTTTCCCCCGATAGCTCAGTTGGTAGAGCGCTTGTCTGAAGAACAAGAGGTCGTCAGTTCGATACTGACTTGGGGGATTGCGTTGCCTTATAGCTCAATGGTAGAGCAAGCGGTTGTTAACCGTTAGGTTGTAGGTTCGAGTCCTACTGGGGCAGCCATTTTAGACAACGTTAAAAAGTTGGTAAAGCATGGTGCCGAACTCATTTATAATAATAATTACTTGAGTTCTACACTTTTCATGAAATACACCAAAGAAATCTTGGAAGAAGCTGTTAAACATTCATTTTCTATCAGTGGGGTTTTAAGGCAACTTGGTATAGCAGGTGGTGGAAGTCATGGTCACATAACTAAGCGGATTAAAGAGTTGGGTATTGATACCTCTCACTTTAAACAATCCGATCAAAGTTTGAAAGGGCTTAACCCCAAAAAGCCTTGCCAAGAAATTTTGGTTCTAAGTTCGCGCAATCGAAGAACACCAACATTCCAACTTAGAAGAGCATTAATGGAGATTGGGAGAAAGTATAAATGTGAAAACAATAAATGTTTGGTGCAAAGTGAATGGTTAGGAGAGAAGTTAGTTTTAGACATCGATCACATCAATGGGAATTGGCAAGATAATAGGCAAGAGAATCTGAGATTTATTTGCCCTAACTGTCACAGACAAACTGAAAATTATGGAAGTAAACGCAGAGAGCAGGAAGCAAATAATTACATAGCTCACCAGAACAAAAGAGTTCCTCATATGAAAGCCAGAAAAGTTGAGCGTCCCTCTAAAGAAGAGCTAGAAAAAATGCTTTGGGAAAAACCAACCACTTGCTTAGCAAAAGAGTTTGGTGTCAGTGGCAAGGCAATAGAAAAATGGTGTAAGACTTATGGAATTCAGAAACCGCCAAGAGGATATTGGAATCGAAATAAAAAATATTAAATATCTAAATATTTAGTAAGTTGAGTAAATGTTATTGGGAAGTCGCCTAATCGGTATGGCACCGCTCTTTGAAAGCGGCAAAATGCAGGTTCGATCCCTGCCTTCCCAGTTCTGCTATTACCAAAGCAGATAAATTACACTCCTGTAGCCCAATTGGCAGAGGCCGCAATTTCAAAAATTGTGTTGTGTGAGTTCAAATCTCACCAGGAGTACCAAATTTTTAACTAAGTTTCTACTTGCTCCTGTGGCGGAATTGGCAGACGCGGCAGACTTAAAATCTGTTTTATTTAGAGTGTGAGTTCGAGTCTCACTAGGAGCATGAACGGGATGTAATTCAGCGGCCAGAAGCCATGCTTTGGGAGCATGGAGTCGTTGGTTCAAATCCAACCATCCCGACTTTACCCCTGTGATGTAATTGGAAAACATCACTCGCTCAAAACGAGTGTTTTTTGCAGGTTCGAGGCCTGTCAGGGGTATGAGGTTTTATTCAATCTCAAATCTCAAATCTCAAATCTCAAATCGGTTTTGCCCCTGTAGCCCAATCGGTAGAGGCGCTAGATTTAGGATCTAGTTAGTGCTGGTTCGATGCCAGTCAGGGGTATTTGGTGACATCGCGGGTGAAGTAGCCTGGGTAGGCTTGGAGGTCTCATAAGCCTCTTAATAGCAGGTTCAACTCCTGCCCCCGCCACCAAAAATGCAGGTGTGATGTAATTGGCAAGATGAGGCTCTTGTAAAGCTTTCTTGCGAGTTCAAATCTCACCATCTGCTTGGCGTGCTGGTGTAGCTCAATTAGGCAGAGCAACTGATTTGTAATCAGTCGGTTGTAGGTTCAATTCCTATCACCAGCCCCAGAATTGCGGATATGGTGTAACGGTAGCATTCGAGTCTTCCTAACTCTAGGCACGAGTTCAATCCTCGTTATCCGCTTGGCTAAACGAGAGGTTTTTTCAATCTAAAATCTCAAATTTCCCATCTAAAATCGGTTTGCGGGTGTGATGTAAAGGCTAGCATCTGAGTATGCCATTCTCAGCGCATGGGTTCGAGTCCCATCATCCGCTTTTGTAGTCCTGAGCTTCGATGGTAGAGCGTTTGCGTTACAAGCAGACGCGGGGTAATATCCTGCCAGGACTACTAATTTATGGGAGTGTAGCTCAATGGATAGAGCGCCGCGCTTCGGACGCGGATGTTGTGGGTTCAAGTCCTGCCACTCTCGTTGTTTTTGCTTTAATTTAAGGAGGTTGATTCCATTGAATGGATAATTTTTTATATGAAGAGCGATCGCCCTTTGCGTGTCCCAATCTTTGGAGCCTACATACTTTAGTACGAGAGGAAAGGTAACGCTGTCAAATTCAGCGGGCGTTTGAGAACGAGGAGTGCATTGAACCCGGCAGGTTGGCTTGAAGGTAGCCATCCTTTAAAGAGTGTGTAATAACTCATCGGCGGAGTCCCTCTAGTAACTGAGAAAACGCAATGCTCTGATAACTTGCACGTCAAAGTACGATCGCACAAATCAACAAAAAATACGGGAGTGTAACTCAACTGGATAGAGTGTCGAGCTTCTACCTCGAATGTTGTGGGTTCGAGTCCTACCGCTCCTGCTCCCTGGGGTTCGTAGCTTAATTGGTAAAGCATCTAACTGGCTGTTAGAAAGATATCGGTTCAAATCCGATCGCAATCCACCAAATTTGGGTCATTCGATGTTAGATGTTAGATTTTAGATTTTAGATTTACTCCATAGGTGAATCTTTTACGCGGGGTCATAGCTCAATTGGTAGAGCGCTTGCTTTGCACGCAAGAGGCCAGGAGTTCGATTCTCCTTGACTCCACTTGTGGTGTCTGAAGTCGATTGTAGATTTTAGATTGTAGATTTTAGATTTACTCCACAGGTGAATCTTTTACGCGGGGTCATAGCTCAATTGGTAGAGCGCTTGCTTTGCACGCAAGAGGCCAGGAGTTCGATTCTCCTTGACTCCACTTTCGGTGTCTGAAGCCAAAGTGGTAGCGGCGCTGGTTTGTGGAACCAGTAATAGCGGGTTCAACTCCCGTCAGACACCCCTTGGAAGATGCCGCTAAATGGTTGGCAACCAGTCTTGAAAACTGGGGTACAGGTAACTGTAAGGGTTCGATTCCTTCATCTTCCTTTTAACCACCGGAAGTCGAAAAGCGAGACACCGTGCTGATAACGCGGGGATAGGAGGGGCAGTACCTCCTCGGTGGATTGCTTATGATTTTATATATAAATAAGGGAGAATTATGGGTAATTTTTTTACGAGATTTGCTATCCTAGACTGAGCAAAATTATGGGGAGGTTGCCTAACTGGAATGGCACCGTAAAAACTTTGGAAAAGCGGCTCTCACAAGGACGATCGGGTGTGTTGAGTAGGGTAAAAAGTTGCTTCGCGACGTTCCCGGAAAACGCAAACTGGCAGCGGGTTGCGGAGGCACTGAAAGGAATTAACAGTCCGAGATGGGGGCAGTTCTCATCTGCTTGCGGGCAGTAAGGAAGCGCGTTTCCTGAAAGTTGCTGTCGATCGATGCGGGTTCGAGTCCCGTCCTCTCCATTTATTGGCTTTTAACTTTATCAAAAGAAAGGTTAAATATGAGAAAAGTAAAATATTACGTTGCTTGCACCGTTGACGGTTTTATTGCTCGCGAAGATGGCTCATATCATGTCCGGGTGCTTACCCATAATTAAGCAGCAACTGGAACTTGAGGCCACCAGTGAAAGTTTGTTAAACCCCGAATTAAATCTTGCTGTTGGAGTAATTGTTTGCAACGATCAAATAAAACCTCTTCTAATTCATCAAGATTTTCAAATGTTCGATTAGCAAGAGGCTCATTTGTAAGTGGCCAAAGTCTTTCTGCTGGTTGAAGTTCTGGAGAGTGAGATGGCATCTCAACAATGTGAATACCTTTTGGGACTTCAAGTTTCCCGGCAGTATGCCACCCTGCTCGATCCAAAGCTAGTACAACTTGCTTAT
>NZ_JAUBUI010000052.1:0-47437 GCF_036705385.1 Microcoleus sp. B3-A4
TTTGGCTGGCATACATTATAACTAATGAGCGCTTATTCTATATTTAGATTATACAATCTAGCTGCGTATCAGCTTAGCATGGGAATTATTTCCATATACTATTCATATATCTCTTCTCTTTATCTGCGTGAATCAGCGTCAATCCATTGTCATCTGCGGTTAACAAATTATCTTTCTTTTTTTAACCGCAAATAGAGGCAGATAAATACAGATAAACGCAGATTAATTGTATCAACAATTCCGGTTGCACCGTCGGTGATTGTTGGCCCTTCGGCGAAGCTGAGTGGGCATCGCTGTTGAGTGGATTTTACGCCCGACGATGCTACCGGATTTGATATAACTCAAAAAATGAATAAACCCGCCCTAGGTAACGTGGTTGTGGGAGCGGGTTTATTTAGATTGTGAGTTATAGTCAGAGATTGTGGGTGAAAGTCGCCCTCACAAAATGCGGTTATTTCTATCTCAACTCGCGACAAATCTATCCGTTAATCACAGAGCCGCCGTTGGGATGCAAAATTTGACCTGTCATGTAAGACGAATCTTTTGAAGCTAAAAACACGAAACTGGGGGCAACTTCATCGGGTTGACCGGCGCGTCCCAAGGCCGTGTCCGCACCAAATTTCTCCACTTTTTCTTCAGGGAAAGTTGCAGGAATTAGAGGGGTCCAAATCGGGCCGGGGGCGACTCCATTGACGCGAATTCCTTTCTCAGCTAAACTTTGAGACAAAGAACGGGTAAAGGCAACAATTGCTCCTTTCGTGGAGGAGTAATCTAGTAATTGTTGATTGCCTTTATAGGCGGTGACAGAGGTAGTGTTGATAATTGCACTTCCCTCTTTGAGGTGTTTGAGAGCGGCTTTTGTGAGATAAAACATCGAGAAAATGTTGGTGCGGAAGGTGCGCTCTAATTGTTCGGCCGTGATGTCTTCAATGCTTTCTTGGGGATGCTGTTCGGCGGCGTTGTTGACGAGGATATCGAGGCTACCAAACTCTTTAACTGTTTGTTCTACAAGGTTTTGACAGACGCTTTCATCGCCGATGTCGCCGGCGATCGCAATACAGCGCTGGCCTTGTTGTTCGATCGCCTCTTTGGTTTTTTTGGCATCATCATCTTCGTTAAGATAGCTGATGACCACGTTAGCGCCTTCCTTCGCGAAAGCGATCGCCACCGCACGCCCGATACCGCTGTCTCCGCCGGTAATTAAGGCTACTTTGTCCCGCAATTTGTCGCTACCGCGATATCCCTCCGCGAAGGACTGAGGTTGCGGAGTCATTTGTGATTCAATACCGGGTTGCTGGTCTTGATGTTGAGCCGGATTGGTTTGTTGTTGAGTTGGCATAACATATTCCTCTAGGTTCTACCTCTATAAATAAAGGTTTTCTTGAGGCGGGGAATCGCTCTTTTTGCCGATCGCGCTCTACGACTAAAGACAGTAATTAAAGAGATAAATAAACCCGTCAGCCGAGCCCATGATTGTGGCGGGTTGATTTATATAAATTGTGAGTTTTCCTCAAAGATTGTCGGTAAAACCGGCTCCTTGGAGCATCGGCATATATTTGTTGTAGAGGCGGGTTTCACGAAAAATATTTCCGGTAATTAAAGAAATCGATAAACCCGCCGCGCGAACCTCTAATTATTGTCAAAACAGCAAAAAGCACGCCAAAATATGATTTGACGTGCAGTTTAAACAAGCTAGTTGCTAATTGCTGAGTCTCAAACTAGAGACCTAACTTAAGATTAAAGCCCCCCAATTCGTAGAAGACTTAGGAGGAGCTACGAACAATTCTTCATCGCCACGCTTCTGAGCTTCTAAAAACGGTGCGATCGCAGCCTGTGCCCCATCTTCCCACTTCTTGCCATTAAGAACATTAGCCGCACCAGGATTATCAAGTACGATCGAGTTGTCAAATATGCTGACTTGTTGAGCGACTAAGCCACCGCCGTTAGTCAGAATATCTGAAGTATCAGTCACAGGCTTGTCGCCAGTCAGCTTATCAGGGATGCTCTGAATAGCTCTTTCTGGAGTTGTCGGTACTGGCGTCGGTGCCACCACCGTAGGCACGGTGTTAGGGCCCGGCACGTCAAAGCTAACCGGGTTGGGCCCAGTTGGGATAGGGAACGGGTTATTAACGCTCGCATCGAAGACTTCCAAAACCGAGTAAGTGGCTGGAGACAAATTATTAAACCGAGCAATACCAGCAGCATCAGTTCTCACCAGCGGTTCTGTTGCAGCATCATAGCGGCCGTTGTCGTTCAAATCCAAGGTGAATGGTATATTGGAAAGGGGCTCTTCATTGGGGTCCCGTACACCGTTGCGGTTATCGTCCCGGAATTTAGGAACCAAGAGGTCATAGCGGCGAGAGTTACCGACCAAAGCACAAGTAAAGGTTTGATTCGCACCGAGAACAACATCCACCGGTTGAGTCGTTTGGAAGTAACCAGGAGGCGTTACTTCTCGAATGCTGTAATTGCCGGGGCGCAAATTGTTGAATGCAAAGATACCAAACTGATCGGTAGTAGTAGTGGGTTCATTTGCTTGCAACTGACCGTCACGATTACTATCGATAAAAATGGTGACACCAGGAATAGCTGGTTCATTCCCATCTCGATAACCGTTCAGGTTGAAGTCCTCAAACTTACACCCGGTGATGTTGCTGTTAGGTGTGTTGGCAAAGGTAACGTTGGCATCCTGAGTGCTGAGGGTCACATCGACGCGATCTGCCGTAGAAGGGGAGAAATTCGGCTGTGCAACTTCCCTGACGACATAGTTGCCTGTTGCCAAGTTGGTAAAGGCACCTCTCCCCTGGGCATTTGTCGTGATTTGCTGTTCTCCAGCGTCGGCAGTGCCATTGTTATTGGTGTCGAGGAAGACAGTGACACCGCTAATTGGCGCTTCACCTTGAGTTGGTTCAAAGCGACCATTGGCATTCAGGTCATTGTATTTGAAGACAGCGATGTTCGGTCGAGTGTTGCCCACACCGGCATTGTTGCCAATACCCGGAGTTGCTCCCACAGGAGTAAAGGTAAGTGCTGGCGATGGGTTGGGCGCTGGTAAAGTTGTAACTGGCGCAGCAAAAATCGGTCGCTCACCAGTGGTGGCGATCGATCTTTCACCTGGTTGTTGAACGCCGTCGCGGTTGGAGTCTACGAATTTAGGGTCGTTTGGTTTCAGCGTGTAGGTTGAGTCTGCTACTAGCAGCGGTTGCTCTCTGCTGATCGTACCCTGGAATCGCGCCTGAGGCCCTGGTGCCGAAACCAGAGCGGGGTTTGGAGTGGTTGCTACTGGAGCATTCAGGTTTCCTGGGGCACCGCCACCTACTTCTGCAGGCAGTACACTTGGAAAAATTTCCAACACTCTGTAATCGCCAGCTCGCAAATCCTTGAAGGTAACTACTCCGTTCGCATCTGTGATGGCTATCGGTTCGGAGTCTGCTCCATCCCAGCGACCGTTCGCGTTCACATCTAAAATAAACGGTACTCGGGCAATGGGGGGTTCCAAGACTCCATTAACCACATTTCGCGAGCCGTTGCGGTCTATGTCTCGAAATTTGTTAACTTCAATTTGATAGAGCGGAGTATCGCCAACTTGAGCGCAGGCAAAGGTTTGACCTGCTGCTACCGTCACGTCCAGTACCGGAACGTTGCCGGGGGGAGTGCTTTGGGGAAAATCTTGTGTTTCTAAGGGTTCTGCGTCCGTAGCATTAACTTCTAGTCCGGTAACAGAATTAATCTGTCGTCTGATCCGTTCTTCCCGAATCTTGTAGGTTCCGGGTAATACGTTGAACGACCATGCACCATTTTTGTCTGTTAAAGTGTTCTGTTCGTCTGCATCGCGTTGACCGTTGCCATTGGAATCAATATATATCCTGACATTTTTAATCCCCGGTTCATTTCCATCTCGGAAGCCGTCGGCATCTATGTCTAAGTATTTGCATCCTACGATACGACTGCCTGTAACTGGTGGAACTCCCGCGTTGCCAAAGAAAACGTTGACATTTCGGTTGCCGAGAGTGACAGCCAGGGGGTTGGGAGTAGTAGCGGTGAAACCAGCAGGTAGTACCGTTTCGGTGAGTACGTAATTGCCAGGGGCAAGATTTATGAATGAGAACGCGCCGTTAGCGTCCGTCGTGGTAGAGATTTCGCCAGTACCAGCATTAAATACACCGTTGGTGCTTGTTGCTGGTTCGAGGAGGATGGGGATATTTCCCAGACCTGGTTCATTGGGCTGTCTGACCCCATCTCGGTTCAGGTCATTGAACTTGATGCCTAAAATTGCCGGGCCAGCATTCCCAACCACAACAGGCTGTAGTTGACTGGCAATGAGCTCTTTTTTAGTTAAATCTGTCATGATTTCTCTCCTTCACACCTAAATCCACGTAAATTACAGACTACTGTATGGGTTGTAACTTGCTGAGTAGTTTTTACTAATAGCTGACAACCGCTACTCGATTTTACATACGTCTGCACTTGAGGTAATGTTCCCATCTCACACAACAATGCCTCAAGCTTTGTCGCTGGCAAGTATATCAGGTTTTGAAGAACCCTGGCAATTTGAGGGCAACATCTTCAGGATTTGCACACCTTCTCTGTCCGTACATACTTGCTGTTTCGAGCTTTAAAAAGCCTAAGACTGACTTCTCCCCCCTGATATCCAGCCCGGCTGCATTGTTCTTGTTCGTCCTGGTTCGCTGTCCTAGACTATGGCCTCCTCCGGGATTGCCAAGGACAGCTTTCCCAGCACCGATCGAGCTACCGGACTTGATAGGACTTGCTTTGCCTGCAAATACGCCGATCTGGTTTGGGGGATTTACCTGATAGTTTCTCACTCACAGAGATGCTACTGCCTCTGAATATTGCACCCAATATACAAGCCAGCTTCGGAGTTGCCGGAACTTAGGCTTGAGAGTTGGAGGTTGCCAACAATAGGGTATCACGCGATCGCCCTTTAACCTCTTCGGGATTTTTATCTGCGGTTTTGGATTCCGGGCGATCGAGCTTTATGTCACCCTACATAACCGAGAAATCTCTCACACTGATCGGCTACAAACGAGTGAGCGAGCGCCCCATTATTATTTAATTCATTGGTATTGACAAACTTGCCAACTTGTGCATTAGGCTCCAGGCCGACATTCTGTTGCCCAAAGTTAGGAATATTGCCTAAATTCGCCAAAAATCCATCACTCAAAAATTTACTAATTCGATCGCTATCATGACCCTGGCTCAAAAGCAAGCGATCGGCCCCCATATTGTCTGCAGGTTTGCCCGCATAGCTGCTGCCATCCGTCAGCGGGTCGCCCTTCAAGGATTTAGTGGACCTACCCTCAGCCTCTCCCGTCACCACATCGATGCTGCTAGCCCGAATCTCTGCCGAGACAACAACCACCGCAGGCGGAGTCGTTAGAATGAAACCCGGCGGCGGAACTTCCCTGACAACATAACTACCTACGGGAACATTGCGGAAGCTGTAATTGCCCTGAAGGTCGCTTAAGGTACTCGCTTCGCCCGGATCTAAACTGCTGTTATTGTTGAGGTCGATGTAAATAGGAGTGTTGGCGATCGGGGGTTCCCCGGGATCTAGGCGGCCGTTGGCGTTAAAATCGTTAAATTTCACACCGCTGATTGTACCCGTTACCAACACGTTGCCAAAGCTGAGATTAGTGGCATTTGTGCCGTTGCCCACGGTTATCGGAGTCGGATTGGGCGTGGTTTGTCGAAAACCTGGCTGCGGGACTTCCCTCACCACATAGGTCCCTGGAGGCAAATTGATAAAAGAGAAATTACCTTCGGGGTTTGTTAAAGTCGAAGGTTCGCCTGGATCTAAGCCGCCGTTGTTGTTGAAATCAAGGTAAATCGGCCAGTTGGCAACTCTCGGTTCCGTCGGTTCGTTGATACCGTTAGCGTTGAGGTCGTTGAACTTGAAGCCGCTGATGCTGCCGGTAGGAAAATTGTTGCCGAAATTGACGCCCACAGCGTTGGTATTGCCGGTTATGTCGATCGGGCCTGGATTTGGCGTAGTCTGTACCCATCCCGGTTGCTGGACTTCCCTCACCAAATATCGGCCCGGGGAAACATTTGCCAAAGTGTAGTTGCCTTGCGGGTTTGTGATGGTGGTGGGTTCGCCCGGGTCTAGACTGTTATTGCCGTTGAGGTCGAGGTAAAGTTGCCAGTTGGTCAGAGGGGGGTCTGTCGCGTCTCGGATGCTGTTGGCATTGAGGTCATTGTATTTGATCCCGCTGATGCTGCCGACAAAAAAGAGATTGCCAAAATTGATGTTGTTGACAGTGGCGTTGGAAGTAACGTTAACCGGGGCGGGGTCAGGTGTGGTTTGGATAAAACCCGGCTGCTGGACTTCTCTCACCAAATATGTCTCTGCAGGAATATTGACAAAAGCATAATTGCCTTCAAAATTTGTCAAAGTAACAGGTTCGCCGCCGTCGAGCCTGTTATTGCGGTTGAGGTCGAGGTAAATTTGCCAGTTAGCTAGCCCTTGTTCCCCGGGATCTCGGCTGCTGTTGTTGTTAATGTCGTTGAATTTTGTGCCTGCGATCGTCCCTGCGTTAAAGTTGTTGCCAAAATTTATATTGCCAGCATTTGTGCCGCTGGTAATCGTGATGGGTGCGGGATTTGGGGTAGTTTGGCGAAAGTTCGGCTGCTGGACTTCCCTAACTTGGTAAGTGCCCGGCGGCAGGTTGGCGAAGATGTAGTTGCCTTGGGGGTTTGTAAAAGTGGAAGGTTCGTTAAGTTCTGGCTGGCCGTTGTTGTTGAGGTCGAGGTAGATTTGCCAGTTGGGAATTGGGAATTCTTCAGGATCAGGGCGGCCGTTGGCGTTGAGGTCGTTGTATTTGGTGCCGCTAATGCTGCCGACTTGGAAGTTCCCGATGTTGACGTTGCCGATGTCTATTTGGCTGGCGGTTCTGAATTCGGACATGGTGTTGCTGGGGCCCAATGAACGCGGTTCAATGTTTTCTGTAGGGCAATCTAGCAGTTTTTTTGCCAATTGCAGCTATTTCAGGGGATAAATTATTTTTAGGAAAGGCAAGGGGAGAAAAGTTGTGAGTTTTGAGTTAACTGGTTCGCAGGCTGTTGATGGGAATCAGTTAATGCCTTATGCCCAATTCCCAATGCCGAAATTCCCAATTTTTTCCAGATTTGATGTACGATCGCTACCAGTTTTCCAGAGGTCGAATTCCCAATGTCCCAAAACTTGACAGCAAGCTGGAATGAAGCCCGCGAGGTTCCGAGTTTGCTCTTCGGCTGGAGTTTGTGCGGTTTATTGGTAATAGGCTCGATCGCCCCTACTCGTGTTGCAGCACAGCTACCTACCTCCGAACAAGGTAACATTAACAGCCCGATCGCTCAAACAGGTGCGATCGTCCGCCCCGCAATCAAATTGGGCAGCCGCGGCGAGGAAGTGATCGAACTCCAAGCTGCTCTTCAATTGTTGGGCTTTTATACTGGCGCTGTAGACGGGATTTTCTCACAAAGCACCGCTAGAGCGGTGTCTCAGTTCCAGGAAGCAGCAGGTCTGCCTCCCGACGAAATAGTCGGTCAAGATACTTGGAATCGGCTGTTTCCTGCGACTCCTGGCGCGATCGAAAACCCGATCGCTAACGATCCTGTAAATGCCGACAATTCAGAGATTAACCCCCAAGCGCAGCCAACCAATTTTCCGGTTTTAAGAAGACGAATGCGGGGGCCGGTAGTCAGAGATTTGCAAGAGCGACTGCGGGCCAAGGGATTTTTGCGCGTGAGTGCTGACGGCGTTTTCGGCCCGGAAACTCAAGCTGCTGTCAAGGCCGCTCAGCGACAATATCAACTGCCAGCAGACGGCATTGTCGGTCGCGCAACCTGGGAAGCTCTGCTGCGTTGACAGCAAGCAAATAGTGCCGGCTATGCACGTTGCGCGACCGGGCGATCGTACAAATTGTTAATAATCGCTTTTGGAAGTATTTCTGCACGTCAAAAAGTGTCAAGTTTGGTAAACAAAGTGTTTTTATGCGCGGAGTTGGTGTTAACTTAAAAACATGAGGGGCAAAACCAAGAAGCACAAAAAACTTGGATAAAAAATTTGGAATTAGAGTATTTGTCCCGATCGGCTCTAGTTCGCAGGCAACGCCTGAACCGTGTAGCTTATTAGCAAAGAAAGGTTGATATTGCGATCGGGATTGGTTAGATAGCTTGAGGCTATTGTATGAATCAAAAGTTGCGATCGCACAACAGTCAAACACAGAAGTCTGAATAGACTCCGCTGATAGCTAGCTCGTCTCCAGAGTAGTTGCAAAAAAGTCCACCTTAGTTGTAGTTTGCTGAAACTCAGCAGAGCTAAAAACCCACTTGAATCAACTTAATTTACAAACTTTTTAGGGTCTGGCATCCGATATGCTAGGCCCTAAAATTTTGTTGTTGGTTATTGGTTATTGGTTATTGGTTAAGCTCCTTTAAATGCCGAACAGCTTAGCGGGAACGGATATTCCCAATGCCCAATGCCCAATGCCCAATGCCCAATGCCCAATGCCCAATTTTCAATAACTATTTAATCTCCTCAATTCGAGCATTCCAACCGTTAGCACTGAGCATTTGTAGCAATTCCTCAGCTTTTTCACGTTCTCGAAAAGCACCGGCTTGCATCACCGGTCGTCCGTTGGAAAAAGAGCGAAAAGCACCCGTAACGAGGGATTGGATTTTTTGTCGATCGCCCGAACTGTTGGCATCCACCACAACTCGATACCGCAAACCCAAAGCAGACGGTAGATCGAATGACGGCGAATTTTCCGCAGCATCGGGCAAAGAATTTCCCCCTAAAGGTGCAGGTACATAGCCGCCCCTTCCGATAGGAATGTTGCGACCAGGAACCGGCAATCTACCCTCGGAAGAAACCGAACTCGAACTATCAAAATTGGGAGGAATCATTGGTTGCTGTACCGAAATTTCTGAAACCGATCGATAATTCGGATCGGGGACAGGAATTGCGATCGTCCCTTGGACTACCGATGAAGCAGCGGCATTCCTCGGAGAAAGCTCTTGCTGCAACTGAGCGCTTGGCGGTGTCGATCGATTTTGCACCGGTCGCCTTGAAATGGTCGCAGGTGGCGAAATTGGCGCTCTTTCAACTCTGGGAGTTAGCCGCCCGGGAGTGTAAACCGGGAGAGAAGTGTCTGGGCCACCGGTTCTGGGGGGTCGATCGGTCGTTAGCTGCAAAGCACTTCCCCCCATTGCCGGAGGGGTAAAAGTTCCCGCCACATCAACCGAGCCCGTCGTCCGGCTGCTCGACAATTGATTGCCGTAAGCGGGGATTACTTGACCTTTGGCCGCATTGTTCACATCGTACTGACCGTTGTTGCGAATAACATTCCCCCCCGGTTCGGCCGCAGTGCCCAAATCCGGCAGAGCTCTCGATATCGCCACAATTCCGTCCCGCCGGTTACTCTCGATATAATTGTTACGCAGCACCGGCCTAGCATTAGCTTGCACCACCACGCCGTCCTTATTGCGAGTAATTTTGTTACCGATGAGCAGAGGCGAAGCGTTCTGCGCTACATTCACCCCAAATCCCGTGTTTTCAAACACATTATCTCGAACTTCCGGCTGGGAACTGCCAAAAATCGTGATGCCGTTAGCTCCATTTTTCGAGAAAACATTCCCGCCAATCGTCGGCCTAGAAGTACCCACTACCGAAATGCCGTCGTGAGTGCTGCCAGAAAAAGTATTGTTGACAACCGTTGGAGAACTCGATTCGATCCACAAAGCGTAACCGCGATAGTTGGTATTCGTCACCGTCACCCCGCTGAGTCCCGCCCCATCTGCGCCTAAAATCGCAATATTTTGACCCGCCGAAGTCGGACTGATAAAATATCCTCCGCCTTTGATGACAATATTCTGACCGCGAGTGTTGGGATTTCCCTGAACTGTCACGCTGGGCCTGAGCATTAATGGAAATTTTTCGCCGGTTTGCTCGCTGTAAGTACCGGGCGCTAGCAAAATCGCTGTTTTGGGCGGGGCGACGCTTAAGGCGTAGGTAAGGGTTTTAAACGGAGCTTGATCGCTGCCGTTGCCTCCTGTGTCGCTGCCGCCGGTCGAGCTGACGTACAGTATGTTGATGTCGCTCTGCAGCGTCTGAGAAAGTAGCTGCACTCCCGGTATCCCGGCAGCGATAACTGACGGTTGATGGTTGCAAAGGGCGGTCATCGCAAAAACGAGCAGAAGGCAAGAACTCAAACAAGATTTTTGCGATCGCTTTTCTTTGCACTCGCTATATTGAGAATTTAGGAGCATAAATAAACCCCACTGATTTGCGATCCGAGTTCCGCTTCCCGAATTCGGTGTCGGGTTTTTGCGATCGAACTTTGATTTCACCCGCCTGCTGGGGTTTTCTTCTGTTAATCTTTTGTGTTGTTCTGCTAACCTCACGGCTCTCCTCCGAAGTGTGGTATGCAGTTTAACGATTCCACTCTCATCAAGTTTGATCTATTATGCTTTGTTTTCATCAAATTCAATAAAACTTAAAAAAATATTGTCGAATTTACATTGGTTTATGCCAAAATTAAGCCGCCTGCTTTGCCACAATCTTGACGGCGTGGGACAATGTAGCGGGTTGATTGGTAAGAATAATTATAATTAGGGTGGTTCTGAATGACCGACAAACAAAACAGAACTTTACCGGCACAGCCAGCCCTCTGCCGGATTTTAGATGCAAATTTAGATCGATCGCGCGAAGGGTTGAGAATTATTGAAGAATGGTGCAGGTTTGGTCTCAACAACGCCGATTTAGCTGGCGAGTGCAAGCAACTGCGTCAAGAATTGGCTGCTTGGCACGTCGCAGAACTTCGCAGTGCTAGGGATACGCCGGCTGATCCGGGTACGGAGTTGACTCACCCGCAGGAAGAGCAGCGTTCGAGCATTCAGCAGCTACTGGAGGCGAATTTCTGTCGAGTGGAAGAAGCTCTGCGGGTACTCGAAGAGTATGGCAAAATTTACGATCGGAATATGGGCGCGGCTTTTAAGCAGATGCGCTATCGGGTTTATACTCTCGAAAGCAATTTGCTGGCTTACCGACGCTACCAGCAGTTACTTCGATCGCAGTTATACCTTGTAACTTCGCCGAGAGACAACTTGATGGGAGTCGTGGAAGCTGCTTTGCAAGGCGGACTGACTTTGGTGCAGTACCGCGACAAAAGCTCAGATGACGGCGCAAAGTTGGCTAATGCGCGACAGCTTTGCGAACTTTGTCACCGCTACGATGCTTTGCTGATTGTGAACGATCGCGTGGATTTTGCGATCGCAGCAGATGCCGACGGCGTACACTTAGGACAGGGAGATTTCCCTGTGGCGGAAGCGCGCAAGTTGCTCGGCCCGGGACGCATCATCGGTCGTTCTACTACGAATGGCGAGGAAATGCAGCGAGCTATTGAAGAGGGAGCCGACTACATTGGAGTTGGACCGGTTTACCACACTCCTACTAAACCTGATAAACAGGCGGCAGGTTTGGACTATGTGCGGTATGCTGCTGATAAGTCGCCGATTCCGTGGTTTGCGATCGGCGGAATTGATATCAACAACGTCGATGAAATATTGAATGCCGGAACTCAAAGGGTTGCCATAGTACGCGCAATTATGGAAGCAGAACAGCCTACTTTAGTCACGCAGTTTTTCATCTCGCAGTTGATTCGGATGGAGAATCTGAAAGCTCAGAAAGCTTTGCACGGGAAAAGCTAGGTTTATTTGCGATTCGTAGGGCGGGTTTAGCACAGGAAATCTGTGCATAAAATATAATTTTGTTACAAAACCCGCCCTGAAAACTGATATTTTACTTATGATAAATCAAATTGCGCTGCAAGTTAACGGAGAAACCCGCAATTGTGCGATCGACACACCGTTACCAAAATTACTAGAACAATTGGGATTAAACCCGCGCTTGGTGGCTGTGGAGTACAACGGCGAAATTCTGCACAAACAATTTTGGGAAACTACACAGATGCAAGAGGGCGACATCTTAGAAGTTGTCACAATTGTCGGAGGAGGCTAGCCATTTTTTAGGAGTAAAAACGAGAGTTTTTTCTGCTTCTGTGGTTCTTCGTAAGCACCCAGAGTCCTTTCTCCGGGGAAACAAATGGCAAAAAGCTCTGCCTCCTGTAACTTTCTAATAACATAGAAAATCAGGAGGCAGAGCTTCAATTATATGCGTTCCCAGGCATAGCCTAGGAACCATAAAACTAAACTGCGACAGCTTCAGCCACGGGCTCAGCCACAGGTGCTGCTACAACAGGATAAATGCTGACTTTCTTGCGAGTTTTGCCTTTTCTTTCAAAAGTCACCACACCGTCAATCATGGCAAACAGAGTATCATCTCTGCCGATACCAACATTATTACCAGGGTGAACTTTGGTGCCGCGTTGGCGGATCAAAATGTTGCCAGCTTTGACAACTTGACCGCCGTACTTTTTGACACCCAGACGCTGAGAATTAGAGTCGCGTCCGTTACGTGTACTGCCTGTACCTTTCTTGTGGGCCATAATATCCTCAACTGTATTTACTATTTTTTATTCTGAATCAGTTTCGGCGGTTTGGGGAGTTTCAACAACTGCTGCAGTTAAGTCTCTGGCGGCTAAGACTGTACCGTTGACGCTAATCGAGTCAATCATAAAGCGAGTTGTTTCTTGACGGTGCCCTTTTTTCTTCCGAGTTTTCTTTTTCGGCTTCATCTTGTAGACGAGGACTTTGCGGCCCCGGAAATGCCGGAGAACCGTTCCTTCTACAGTGGCATTTTCTAGTAGAGGCTGGCCGATATGAACCTCGCCTTCGTGCTGGATCAGAAATACTTTGTCTATGGTGACTTTGGATTCAGCTTCAACGTGAAGCAGTTCGATGTCGTAGAAGCGGCCTGGTTCTACCCGAAATTGTTTGCCGCCGGTTTCAATGATTGCGTAAGTCATGGGATGGTTGTTGAGATTGCCGTACAGGTAGCTGATGAGTCTTTGGTCATTGGTCGTTGTGGACTTTTGACTGCTGACTGCTCTCCAGCTTTTGGAATGTCTTAACCTGATCCGAGCCGGATTTAGACAGACAATCTACTATTATTGCGGATTGTTGTACTTTTGTCAAGGTAAAAGACACTTAATCTTTTCTAATTGTTAGTTTGAGAACAGATTTGTGGCGACGAACTACGGAATGCTTACAGAGTTAAATGTAGATTTTGTCAGATTCTCTCTTCTGAAATAGGGCAGGTAAAAATGGCAAATCGCATCTGGAAACTCTTAACTACTGATATCAAAGAACTGTATTCCGCCGAAGCAGCGGAGGGCATCGGAGAAGCTGGGAAAACAGCCGCCGAATTGGCAAAAATGTTCAAAGAACAAGGGCTGGACAATAGCAACTTGCTGCTATAGCAATCCTAAATCATTATCAAGACTGTGATACAATTATATGCAATACTTAATTATGACAAAAAAAATGAATAACTTACAACTTTCACAAAAAAATATGGAAAAAGAAATAGCCCAATTAGAAGATTTCATTAAAAGCGATGTCGATGCCAGAGAACTCAAACGAGCAATAGCTGTAAGAATGGCGCTTTCAGGTAATATCTACCATGAAATTAGCAAAATATTAGGTGTAAGTAATTTTTTTATTGGTTATTGGAAAAAACAATTTAAAACCAAAGGCATCGCCGGAATCAAACTAGGACATAAAGGGTCAAAAGGGTATTTAACAGCTCAACAAAATACTGAAGTAATCGAGTGGTTAAAGAATAAAGAATATTGGAATTTAGATGAGCTAGTTACTTATTTAGCTCAAGAATTTGGTGTGATATATAAATCAAAAGAGAGTTACTATGAACTTTTCGACCGGGCGAAAATTACTTGGAAAAAAACTCAAAAAGCCAATCCTAAATTTGATAAAGAACTGGTAAAAAAAAAGACGGAAGAAATTAACGATATTTTATTTAAAAACAAGGCTGGTATAGAATCTGGGGAAATAATAGTATTGTTTTTAGATGAATGTCATCTACTTCATGGTGATCTAACTGGTTATGTTTGGGGTCAATCAAAAATCAGAATTGAAGTCCCAATTACCAATGAAAAAGATAAACAAACTTATTTTGGCGCACTCAATTATCAAAGCAAAGAATTCCATATTCAGAGCCATCCATCTGGTGATGGAAAATCAACAGTTACTTTCATAAAATACTTACAAGATAAATATGAAAGCCGCAAAATTATCTTGATTTGGGATGGAGCTAGTTATCATAAATATGGAGAATTTAGAGACTTTTTATTAGAACTAAATGCTGACAAAGAACCTGAAAATTGGTCAATTACTTGTATTTTATTTGCTCCCAATGCTCCCCAACAGAATCCCGTTGAAGATATTTGGTTACAAGCTAAAAACTTTTTAAGAAAGTATTGGTATTTATGTAGGTCTTTTAAGATTGTCAAATTTTTATTTGAGTTTTTTACTAACGAACATAAATTTGATTTCCCCAAAATACGTCAATATACTTACACAGAGAAAATCATTTAGGATTGCTCTAGATATAGAAAATCATTTAGGATTGCTATAGAGGTTTTGAACTCTCCCTTAGCTCAAGTTGTGGGAACTGGATTGCCATTTGTCGGGATTGCGGCAAAACTGCTGGCACTTTTTATGGAAAAAACTCAACAGCAGCCGACTTTAGCTGAGTGCATTTTCCTGGTCAGTCAGGCCGCTTATCTGGAAAGTTTTAAGGAGTTTCTTGGACAAGACGCAAGTTTGTTAAATCGCATCGGACAAACTCCGGTTTCTGATGGAGTTAAGCAGTTGCTTAAAAATTTAGCGGATTTAGAATTGAGCGATGAAGCAGCCCAAAAAACAGTTATTTGCTTCCGCGATTCGATATTAGCCACGGAATTTAACCTAGTGCTATCAGAACGGCTGCAACAAGCCGGACTCAATGCCGATGAAGCTCAAATTTTGACAAAGAGAGTTGCTGCTAATACTGGTCGCTATTTAATCGCAGCTTGGGCAATTTCCGGCGAGGCCATGAAGCATCTTGGACAGCCTTCTATCAGCGAATGGCGGGAGGAACAGGAGAAATATCACAGCATTGACAACTACCTGCAAGAACAGATTGCCTCTCTACCGCTACAACCTGTATTTGCAGAAAATTTCTCATTCAAGGATATCTACGTGCCTCTGAAGGCAAAGGCAATTGATGCAAATGGCAAGCTTATTGAAGATGCAGAAGCTTTCGATTTAGAAACTTGGGCAAAGCAATTGCTTGCAGATGAAAATAAACAAAATCGGGTGATGTTTGTCGAAGCTGGGCCCGGACGCGGTAAAAGCGTTTTTTGTCGGATGTTTGCTGACAGGGTGCGACAAGATTTGCATCCAGTTTGGACGCCTGTTTTAATTCGACTGCGAGATATTCCCGCATTGCAAAAGAGTTTTCGAGAGACGCTAAAAGATGCAGTTACTGCGGGTTTTGCTAGCGATGACGACTGGTTGACGGATCGAAACACGCGATATTTGTTTTTCTTAGATGGCTTTGATGAGTTGCTGATGGAGGGGAGAAGTAGCGGGGGTTTAGAGCAATTTCTCAAGCAAGTAGGGCAATTTCAGCGGGATTGTCAGCAGAGTTCGGAAATGAGGCATCGGGTTTTGATTACTGGCAGAACTTTAGCTTTGCAAGGGATTGAAAGGCAAATGCCAGATAACTTGGATCGAGTCGAAATTCAGGTGATGGATGACGGACTACAGCAACAGTGGTTGAGCAAGTGGGAAGCTCTATTTGGGGCGGAAAAAACCTCTGCTTTTCAGCAATTTTTGCAAGATGAATGCTGTCCAGAGAATGTAAAATCAGAACTGTCGCGAGAGCCGCTCTTGCTTTATCTGTTAGCGGCGATGCACCGGGACAAAATTTTGAAAGTTGAGGATTTTCAAGGAACTAACAGCACTCAAGCAAAAATTTTGATTTACAACCAAGCTGTGAATTGGGTACTCACTGAACAGCGGTCTAAATTGCTCAATCGCAATTTGACAGAATTGGAAACAGAGGATTTGCGGCGCATCCTGACAGAAGCAGCGTTGTGCGTGGTGCAGTCGGGAGGGGAATGCGCTCCTGTAGCGATGATTGAGGAACGATTGAAAGCAGATAGCTCGGTTAAAGCATTACTTGAAAAAGCACAAATACCGATTGGCGACAATCCTCTAAGAAATGCTTTGGCGGTTTTTTATCTTCAGCAAGGCAGTAAAGAAGGTTCTGTGGAGTTTGTACACAAGAGTTTTGGTGAATTTTTGTGTGCGGAACGATTGAAAGAAAGTTTGGAAGAGTGGACGGAACCGGGAAAGAAACGTATTAAATTTAATACTCAAGACTCTCAGATGGACTGGGAGATTTATGATTTGTTGGGTTATGGGCCGCTGACAGAAGAAATTGTGGAATATTTGATGGGGTTGTTAACAACTCCGGCTGTTGCAGGGGAAGAAAGTCAGTTTCGCCCTGTGGAGTTATTCCAGCGTCTGGAAGATTTTTATCTGCGGTGGTGCGAGGGGGAATTTATCGATATGCTGCCGGAAAGTTTGCCTCAGAAGAAGATGCGCCTACTGCGAGATCAATTGAAAACCCAAAAATTGGGACAGCGACAAATAGATGTTTATGCTGGTTTGAATGTGATGATGTTGCTGTTGGAGTTGCACCGTTACGGTCAGCAGAGAGATGAATTAAAAGACAAAATAATGTTTTATCCTTGTGGGAAACCTAATGCTGAAGGTAGACTTGACGATGCAAGTCGGTTGTTGCGTCTCATCGGTTATAGCTATTGTATTGGGTATTTTGGCTTTGTCCAAACAGTTCGGAGATTCCTCAGTGGTGCAAACCTCAGTGGCGCTCACCTCAGCGGTGCGAACCTCAGCGGTGCAAACCTCAGCGGTGCAAACCTCAGCCGCGCAGACCTCAGCGGTGCGAACCTCAGCCGCGCAGAGCTCAGCGGTGCAAACCTCAGCCGCGCAGACCTTAGCACCACAGACCTTACCATCGCAAACCTCAGTGGCGCGAACCTCAGTGGCGCGAACCTCAGCGACGCATACCTCAACGGCGCCAACCTCAGCGGTGCACAGATCAGCGGCGCATACCTCAGAGGCGCATATGTCTGTCGCACAAACTTCAGCGGCATAAACCTCAGCCGCGCAGATCTCAGCCGCGCAGACCTCATGGGCGCAAACCTCAGCGATGCAAACCTCAGCGATGCAAACCTCATGGGCGCAAACCTCAGCTACGCAAACCTCATGGGCGCAAACCTCAGCAATGCAAACCTCATCGGCGCAAACCTCAATGATCGCACTATTGGATATATCAAATGGGATGAAGACACAAACTGGGAGAATGTTCGAGGTTTGGATACAGCCGTTAATGTTCCAGAAGCGTTAAGGCAACAGCTAGGAATGCAGTAGAAACATTTTTCCCGGCTTGGCGTATCATTTTTATGAACAGGCTTTCCGGCCTGTTCCACAAAGAGTGAATTTTCTTGTGGGGTGGGCCCGAGAGTCCGCGCCCGAAAAGCCGATCGACCTTCGTATGTCGATCGACCTTATTTTATCCAAAAGGTCGATCGAACTGGATTCAAGCCGTCACAGAACATCTGCGCGATCGTAACAATTCCAAAGCTTGCTGTTTCACCCGACCTTCCATCACCTCTTTTTGCAAATTAATAAAAGCCTCAAAATCTTCTAAACCGTACTTAGTCATCTGCAACTGCTGTCGCAACTGTTCTTCGGCCTCAACCGTTAAGTAACCTGTTGCCAAAGCTTTTCGGACAATTTTACTGATTAAAGTCATAGTAGATTTACCCTGAAGACCTGCACATTAAAACACGGGAGTTTTGTCACCCGACTAACTCAGCTTTTAGTTTGTTTCATAATTACCCTTAAAATAGGTTAAATCTACCTTAAGGTTTATGTAAATAAAGTTATTTTTGATACATCCCTGAAGCTTTAGCGATTTTAAATGTACAGTGCGATTAAACTGATCTATTTAGTTTTGGCCAGACTAGATTATTATTTTAATACGAAAAATCCACCTTAAGGCATAATTTAAACATAACGATTTGTGACCTGGGAAATTGTATCGATTTTAACTGTAGAGTACGATTAAATTGGTATATTTAATTTCTGTCTAACAACAGCCGCCATTCTCTGACAGCGAAAGGAGGAATCAGCAATTCTGTTTCTTTCTGATTGTTTACGGGCAAATTCAACAGCAAAGGTCGATTACTTTCCAATTGTGTAATTATTGATTTGAAATCGTATTCTCCGACATTAATTGGCAAACTCGACTCGTTCCAAATATCATTAGCCTTGCCAATTTCACGCTTGCCCGCCGCAACTTTCAGCGGAACCGGGTGCTGCAATTCTGTTCCGGGAAATCCTACTAATCTCAGATTTAAAGACTTCACTACTCCCGACTTGACTCGCTTGTACAAAACAACTTGCCATGCTTTGTCATCTGTATCGCGCAGGCTTTGTACGGAGCGAAACATTACTGTCTCGGCAGTTTCTGGATATTTGTGAATCGAGGCAAAAACAGGCGGGTTGACAGCTAAGATTATATACAAGCACAAGCTAATAATAATGAAACTTCTACGCCAACAATAATATTTTTTCAACTTCCAATACCTCCAATAGTTTACATTTTTTTAGCAAAAAATAGAAAAAATGACAGGTTTGTATTGAGATTATTAAGGGATAAACAATAGAAGACAAGAAGCAGGCAGGCTTTGTATAAAGATTATTCATCTATTACCAAGTTACGCGCTAAACCTGCCCCTACATTATACCTCGGCTTGGTTTCCGGAAGTTAGGCGCTCAACCTGGTCTTACAAGGTAGATAGTCTGGTTTATTTCCAATCGGTTTCAGCTTGGGATAGCACGTAAGCTGAAACATCGATAATTTGTTGTTCCGACAAACGATCTTTGTAAGCGGGCATAATACCTTTGCCGTTGGTTACTAAGTTGGAAATGCTGGCGATGGAATCCATGCCGTATTTTTTTAAGGCTTTTTGTTTCAAGTTTTTGCCGCGCCTGATAATGTTGCTGCCGTTGATGTGACAACCTGCACAGTTGGCGCTGAAGACTTCGGCTGCGGTTGCGGGATTTGTAGCTGTATCTGCGAGGGCGATTTGGGAATTAGTGGCAATTTCTATAAAAGCCAGTGCCAGTATCAATAGAAAGGCGGTGAGAAATTTTTTTAAGTTATTTAGCGAAATCATTTATTTGCAAGTTGAAAAATAGCGCTGGATTTAATAATATCACTAAATACACATTTTCGGGTTAACTCAGCGATTTATTCTTCCCAATCGAATGTGCGGGAAACTGCTTTTTTCCAAAAGTGATATTTTTGTTCGCGAAGTGCGATCGGCATTTTCGGCTCCCAAGTACAATCCACCGCCCAATTGTCCCGCAATTCCGCTAGCTGACTCCAAAAACCCACCGCCAAACCAGCCGCATAAGCCGCACCGAGTGCAGTAGTTTCTGCTACCACAGGCCGCACCACAGGCACTCCCAAAACATCACTCTGAAATTGCATCAGCGTGTGATTTCCCACCATACCTCCGTCTACTTTTAGAGACAAAAGCTGCACAGCAGAATCCTGATTCATCGCATCCAATACTTCTCGCGTTTGCCACGCTGTAGCTTCCAATACAGCGCGGGCAATGTGTGCCTTAGTCGCGTAGCGAGTTAAACCTGCAATTACTCCCCGGGCGCTGTCTTTCCAATAGGGCGCGTAGAGTCCAGAAAATGCCGGGACAATGTAAACTCCGCCGCTATCTTCGACTGTATTTGCTAATGTTTCTACTTCTGCAGATGTGTTGATGATGCCCAAATTGTCCCGCAGCCACTGCACTAAAGCTCCGGCGATCGCAATACTGCCTTCCAAAGCATACACAGCGGGCGATTCCCCCATCTTGTAGGCGACTGTTGTTAGTAACCCGTTTTTTGAAGGGACGATCGCCTCACCAGTATTCAGCAGCATAAAACAGCCCGTACCGTAAGTATTTTTCGCCTCCCCCGGACTGAAACAAGTTTGCCCGACAAGAGCGGCCTGCTGATCGCCCAAAGCAGCAGCAATTGGAACACCTGCAAGCAATCCTTTTGCAGTTCCAAAAACTTGACTCGAAGGGCGAATTTCTGGCAGCATCTGGCGGGGAATTGCCATTATTTCCAAAGTTTCGGTATCCCAATCGAGGGTTTGCAAATCCATCAGCATCGTGCGGCTGGCGTTGGTAACATCGGTAATGTGCGCGCCGCCAGTCAGGTGCCAAATCAGAAAAGTATCGACATTGCCAAAAATCGCATCCCCTTGATTTGCGGCTTCCCGCAATCCTGTAATATTGTCCAGCATCCACTTAATTTTCGGCCCGCTGAAATAAGTAGCCAGCGGCAAACCGCATCGTTTTTGAAATCGATCTTTTCCGTCAACTTCCGCTAATTTATCGCAAATAAAGCGAGTGCGGGTATCTTGCCAAACAATCGCATTGCCGTAAGGTTTGCCAGTTTTTTTGTCCCAAACAATTGCTGTTTCGCGCTGGTTGGTAATACCAAGTGCAGCAATATCTTTCGGGTCGATATTGCCGATTTCGAGGGCATTTTTAATCACGCTTTGGGTGCGCTGCCAAATTTCCTCGGGATTGTGTTCAACCCATCCTGGTTGCGGATAGATTTGCTCGTGTTCTTGTTGGTTGCTGCAAATTATCTGTCCCAGGCGATCGAATACGATAAATCGCGTGCTGGTAGTTCCTTGGTCGATCGCTGCTACGTATTTTTTTGCCAATTGTCTAAAACCTTTTTAGTAATGAGCTATTTAACGTATATGATACTATGTAAAACACAAGCTAATCTCAAAAACTTTAGTTTAGGGAACTCCACAAGTTGAAACTGGCAGATTTGCTGAGGCTCGATCGCACAATTAAGGTTATTGGGTTTGACGACGCTCCGTTTTCTCGTACAAGCGGCAGTCGGGTGTCGATCGCGGGCATAGTCTGCGGGGGAACTCGATTTGAAGGAATGGTGTGGGGACAAGTTTTCCCAGACGGATTAGATGCCACAGATACTATTTGTGAGCTACTCCTCGGAGGGAAATTTCTGCCGCAATTGCATCTCATTTTGCTAGACGGAATTGCTTTCGGTGGCTTCAATATTATTGACCTTCCCGAGTTAGCATCGCGGCTGCAAATTCCTTGCGTTGCTGTCATGCGTCGCCAACCAGATTTAGCGGCTGTTGAAAAAGCCCTCCGCCATTTACCCGACTCGGAATACCGTTTAGAATTGTTGCGCCGCGCCGGGAAAATTCACGCTTTTGAACCTTTCTTTTTTCAAGTGTGTGGCGAACAACCAGAAGTAATAGCGAGGGTACTCCAGCGTTTGACAGACATTGGTAAAGTTCCTGAAGCTTTGCGTTTGGCTCATCTGATTGGGGCGGCTGTAATTAATGGAGTTAGTGGCAGTTCTGCTTGAATTATTGTTAAGAACGGGCAAGATGCCCGTTCCACACAGACTAAATTTTATTGTGGGGTGGGCGGGAAAGCGCACCCCTGAAAGGCTGATTGAGAATAGTGCAATATCTCAGCTTTTACTTGCTTACTTACACAATTTCGCCGTCCCTTTCACCGAATTCGATTTGAGTCCCCAATGCCAAAGTTAGGGTACTTTCAGGTTCTACCATTTTTATATCACCTTGAATGTCTGTAGCCCACCAAGCGCGATCGCACAAATTGGTCAATCCTAACGAAAGCTCGTTTCTCGATCGAGAAGTGACTATAGCTACAAGACCGTTAGAGGCTGCGGCTGTTAAACTCGGTATGTCAGAGGTGAATAGTTGAGTTCCCGCACTCAGAGGAATAACTCGACTGCCTAATTTCAGAGAAAATTGGCTGCTGGTAAAAGAATTTACTGCGGGCTGAGCTGATATAAAGGTAGGTGGAATATTTGCCGATGTTGGGGCTGGCAAGTCAGAGTTTCCTACTGTAATTGTACAGTTGCCGATTTTCTTTTGGTCGCCCGATCGCAAATAACTCACGGCCCCGCTATCAACATTCTCGCAAACAATTTGACCGGCTTCCAATTGAAATCGCATAGCCAAGGGCGAAACATTAGGAATGCAGATAATAGACAAATTTTCATCACTGCCAAAAGTGATCGGTTCCGAACCCAGAGTGAGAGTGCGATTTGCTCCCGTATCGTAACTAATTACCAGCCAAGCTTTGTTGAACAAAGTTTCAGCTACCACTAGCATAATTCCAATCCAAAAACCGATCGCAGCACAGCCAGCTAAACGGCCTGCACATTCAGCTAAAGGGTCAGCAGTACCCGATAAATTATAAGCAAACAGAATAAACAAACAGCCGCCCAAAACTCCTCCTACACCACCGCCTCCCGTCCCGCGAAGCGCTCCCAAATTAGGAATCCGCTGTGCAAGTCCAAGTCCTAACAAACTGCCAGCTATTCCCCAGCAAATTACTCGCAATAATTCGTTGTCTCCCTCGCCCATCCCGCTGTAAATACCTTGGGCAATTGCCCCAGAAATGGCTCCTGCTATTAAACCAAACAATCCGCCATTTTTTAAAGCCTGTTTAATTTGAGGCTTGCCTTTGATATAGTAATAATAGCCGAACATGATAGCAGTAGCAATCCCACTGCCTACCAATCCAAACCAGCGAGTTGTGAACAATACACTATCAAAAAAAGATTCCGAACCAGGGAGTCGCTGCATGAAAGGTTCGGTGATGAGATTGCCGACGAAACCGCCGACTGCACCGCTAATCCCAAACTGCAAAGCTTTTTTAAGGGCTGATAGATTTCTTTTCACGGCGCACCAGATTAAAAGTGAGAGTCAAATCTATCTACAAGCTCGAAAGTTATGATTTCTGATGATCTTAATATCTGGCATCGCGATCGAGAACACGCCCGACGGCCTGTTGCACAAACACAAAGAGTGAGTTTTCTTGTGGGGAGTAGGGGTTGGGCAGGAGAACCCGCCCGTCCAAGACTTATTCAGAATGGTGCAAGATGTGAGACGATCGCACATCTCCCCCTCTGTCTCCCGCCTGTCTCCCTTCCCTCTCAGGGAAAAGTCTTTGAGCGTTGCGCCGTCGCCCGCCACAAATCCCCCTTAATAATCTATCGCCTGTAACCCTTGCTGCGAGAGAATTACATCTATTTTTTTATCCGTGAAATTTTAACGCAGAACACCCTAGCGAGGGCCCAAATATGAAAAGGAATGTTACAAACTATTACAGTAACACTCAGAATGTGAACATAATGCCTCAAAATACTTGCGAGAGGTAGTTGTGTCAGAGAAGCAATATCCTTACTAACTGCCGGACAGTCACTCGATCGCCACTAAGTGGCCTGCTGCAATCTCGATCGTAAATTAAAGATCGCATCAGTCATTTGTGGTATTGTAAGCGACAGGCTTAGTGCGAGCACTCACAACCGCACCGGCGTGAAGAACGAGCGCCGTTAAGCACCGAAGGCAGTCACCCGCCAACAACTTCAACAGTTGCTGAGTGTGGAAAGTCCAGCCTTCCCCGTCAAAGCTCCTGCCTGAGCAGGAAAGATACGGGACGCAAGCGCCCGCCTTCGCTAGCCCAGCGCAGAGCAGTTCATATAGCAAAATATCCAGCGGGTACACACAAGATGAGTATCGTCACCAAATCAATCGTCAACGCAGACGCCGAAGCTCGCTACTTGAGCCCAGGTGAATTAGATCGGATCAAGAGCTTTGTCACCTCTGGTGAACGCCGCGTCCGCATCGCCCAAATTTTGAGCGAATCCCGCGAACGCATCGTCAAGCAAGCAGGCGACCAACTTTTCCAAAAGCGCCCTGATATTGTTTCTCCCGGCGGCAACGCTTACGGCGAAGAAATGACCGCAACTTGCTTGCGCGACATGGACTACTACCTGCGTTTGATCACCTACGGAATCGTAGCTGGCGACATTACTCCGATCGAAGAAATCGGTATTGTCGGCGTCCGCGAAATGTACAAATCTCTCGGCACCCCGATTGAAGGCGTCGCCGAAGGCATTCGCGCTATGAAAGGTGCAGCAAGCTCGCTGCTGTCTGGAGAAGATGCTTCCGAAGCTTCCTCTTACTTCGACTACGTTATCGGTGCGATGCAGTAAGGAATTTCGATTTTAGGTTTTCGATTTTAGATTGAAAAATTGGGGGTTGCCGGCAACAAGTTAAAAGCTTTTGCAAATAACCAGCCACTTAAAAATCTTAAATCCCAAATCCCAAATTCCAAATTCTAGCTCCAAAATTGGACTGACTCAGCCACTTTCTAGGAAACAAGACAACCATGCAAGACGCAATTACCGCCGTTATCAATTCCTCTGACGTTCAAGGTAAGTACCTCGACATCAGCGCTCTAGACAAGCTCAAGAACTACTTTGCTTCTGGCGAACTGCGCGTCCGCGCCGCTACCGCCATCAGCGCTAATGCAGCCACAATCGTCAAAGAAGCAGTTGCTAAGTCTCTGTTGTACTCTGATGTAACTCGTCCCGGCGGCAATATGTACACCACTCGTCGTTATGCAGCTTGCATCCGCGACTTGGACTACTACCTCCGCTACGCCACCTACGCTATGTTGGCTGGCGACCCTTCCATCCTCGATGAGCGCGTGCTCAACGGTTTGAAAGAAACCTACAACTCCTTGGGCGTGCCCATCGGTTCTACCGTACAAGCAATCCAAGCAATGAAAGAAGTCACCGCCGGTTTGGTCGGTTCTGACGCTGGTAAAGAAATGGGCGTCTATTTCGACTACATCTGCTCTGGCTTGAGCTAAGACTCAGGAAGAAGGAAGAAGGAAGAAGGAAGAAAGAAGAAGAAATAACATTTATTTCTTGCCTCTTTTAACTTTTAACTTTGGACTTGTTACCTTTGACTTTGAAAAGAGGTCAGGGAAGTTGAGAGTGATTGCTAGACCGTCAAAGGCTTGTCGAGAAAGCCCGACGAGTTTTAACGAGCTAGTTTTGACTCCTAACTCCCTGCCTTCAATCTTTAAAAAATCCATCTAATAATCTGTAAACCTACTCAGGAGTTAGTTTCCCATGAGAATGTTTAAGGTGACTGCTTGCGTCCCCAGTCAAACTCGCATCCGCACTCAGCGCGAATTGCAAAATACCTATTTTACTAAGCTGGTTCCTTACGACAACTGGTTCCGGGAACAGCAAAGAATTATGAAAATGGGCGGCAGAATTATTAAAGTGCAACTGGCTACCGGTAAGCCCGGAGCTAATACAGGTTTACTTTAAGAGCCGAAGCTGGATTAGTAGAGGGGTAAGAGGTCGCGATCGACCTCTTTTTTGTTTGTTATGATTTTAGCTAATAACTATAAGACTTATGGACTTGTAGTCATCAACCCGACTTCTTCGTAAATTTCTCGTTGCTAACCCAAGATTTTGCTTAGCAACCGGGTTGATGGCTGTAATTTTTAAACTAATGACTAATGGCTAATGACATTCGACGCTTGATTCCCTTTTTTGACCCCAGCGCGTCTCAATGGGCCGCTGAGGCTCGGTGGTTGAGGTGGCTGACTTTTCTGTGGCTGTTTGTAGGGCTGACCGCATTGTTTTCGGCTTCCTATCCCATTGCAAATTATGAATTTGGAGACGGCCTTTATTATTTTAAACGACAGCTAGTCGCAGTGGCGATCGGGCTGGCCGGCTTTAACTTGATGGTGTACTCCCCACTGCGCTACATCATGAAAACATCTCAGTTAGGTGTTTTGTTGCTGCTGGGATTACTGTGGCTGACCTTGGTTCCGGGGGTGGGAACCACAATCAACGGGGCGACTCGCTGGATATCTCTTGGTCCGGTTCCCATTATTCAACCTTCTGAGTTGATCAAGCCGTTTTTTGTTCTCCAAAGCGCCCGCATTTTCGGCAACTGGTCCCGGTTGACGAATAAAGTTCGCTTAACTTGGCTGTTAATTTTCGGTGCAATGCTGTTGGGAATTTTGTTGCAGCCGAATTTAAGTACCACGGCTTTGTGCGGGATGACTTTGTGGTTGGTGGCTTTGGCGGCGGGCTTGCCTTACTTGCAGTTGGGCGCAACGGCTATGGGGGGAATGCTTTTAGCCGTTTTAAGTATTAGTTTTAGGGAATACCAGCGCCGCCGGATTATGTCTTTTCTCAATCCTTGGGCTGATCCGATGCAAGACGGCTATCAGTTGATTCAAAGTCTCCTGGCTGTGGGTTCTGGGGGCATTTGGGGTGTGGGTTTGGGGATGTCCCAGCAAAAGTTATTTTATTTGCCTATTCAGTACAGCGATTTTATTTTTGCTGTGTTTGCTGAGGAGTTTGGTTTGGTGGGAGGTTTCTCACTGTTGCTGATGTTGGCGGCTTACTCTACTGTGGCGTTGAGGGTAGCGATGAAGGCTCGAAATAGTGAGAGTCAGTTGGTCGCGATTGGGGTAATGGTGGTGATGGTGGGACAGTCGCTGCTGAATATTGGGGTGGCGACGGGGGTTTTGCCGACTACGGGTTTGCCACTGCCGTTTTTTAGTTATGGGGGTTCTTCGATGTTGGCAAGTTTGTTGTTGTCGGGGTTGCTGATTCGGGTGGCGAGGGAGAGTTCTGAGGCTGATGTGGTTTCTTTAAACGGCCTCCGTGGAAAGCCTGGAAAGCCGAACTTGCGATCGAACAACGGCACTGCACAAACCGAATAATTTGTCAATAGCAAACTAACCCGGTTTTTGGCAAAAATCGGGTTAGTTTACTTACTTAAAAACTACTGGCAGAATACCAATTTATAGGAACCGGTATTGTAGGGAAGAACACTGATTTTGAGAAAAAAAGAAGTCGGGGATCTTAAGGCAATTCGACATTTATATCGTGGGAGATGAATGTCGATCGACTATTTCCGCCCGTCACCCTTATTTGGCGGTTGTTCTTGTTGTTCTTGAGGTTGAGCTGTGATGTCAGTTAATTCTTTTTTGTCTGGTTGCGGTGTTTCTGGAGTTGAGTTAGCCATTGAGTTTTTTCCTAAATAGATGCACCGCTTAATGATATCTTTTCCGGCTACAAATGTGTTGCTGTAGATAGGGGGAGGAAAATCAAGACAGACAATTATGATGCAATTCGATGAGATATTTAATATTAGACAGCATTATGTAGATGCAAATGGCTGTCGGTTGCTATACTGCTGGAGGGTTGCCGCCAAACAAATCGGAGGCAGACGCAAAAACACCTTTGTTAAGAATTAAATGCCGAGATGGCGCTCTCGATTGATTAACCCTTGCTGCTGCAATTTTCCCAGCATTCGCGTTACTGTTACCAGAAAGAATTGGTTTCAAGCCGGAACCCCGATCGGGAGAAATTAAAAAAAGACTATTCATTACTCCAATCCTCTTCCTTCCAGGTAGATGTCGCTATCTTGCGGTCAACAGTCAACAGTCAACAGTCAACTGAACCGCGTCGTGCAAACCGCATTAGCAATATCTTGATGTGTCAAGCGGATGCTCAAACCAGAGGCCTGTCAAAAGTTATGAAACTGCAAAAAATTGGATTGTCGGCACCGCTCTCAATCTTATCGGCGCTGACTGTAGGTGAGTTTCGGTTTATCCCTAACTCTCAGTTTAAAATAATCAATTCTCAGGCCTTGGCTCAAACTTCTGCTGAGCGGAAAGCCGAAGCAGACCGACTGTTACAGCAAGGGATTCAGCAGTATCAGATTAGTCACTTTCAAGCTGCATTGCAGTCTTGGCAACAGGCACTAATAATTTATCGAGAAATTAAAGACCGCCAAGGTGAAGGGAAAGCTCTGGGAAGTCTGGGAATTGCTTACCGTAGCCTCGGCGACTACGCCAAAGCCATCGAGTACGCTCAGCAGGTGTTGGCGATCGCGCGAGAAATTAAAGACCGCCAAAGCGAGGGGGCGGCTCTGGGAGATCTGGGAATTGCTTACGGTAACCTCGGCGACTACGCCAAAGCCATCGAGTACGCTCAGCAAGACTTGGCGATCGCCCGAGAAATTAAAAACCGCCAAAGCGAGGGGGTGGCTCTGGGAAGTCTGGGAATTGCTTACGGTAACCTCGGCGACTACGCCAAAGCCATCGAGTACACTCAGCAGAAGTTGGCGATCGCGCGCGAAAGTAAAGACCGCCAAAGCGAGGGGGAGGCTCTGGGAAGTCTGGGAATTGCTTACGGTAACCTCGGCGACTACGCCAAAGCCATCGAGTACACTCAGCAGAAGTTGGCGATCGCGCGAGAAATTAAAAACCGCCAAAGCGAGGGGGTGGCTCTGGGAAATCTGGGAATTGCTTACGGTAACCTCGGCGACTACGCCAAAGCCATCGAGTACCAACAGCAGCAGTTGGCGATCGCGCGAGAAATTAAAGACCGCCAAAGCGAGGGGGCGGCTTTGGGAAATCTGGGAAGTGCTTACCTTCCCCTCGGCGACTACGCCAAAGCGATCGACTACGCTCAGCAGTGGTTGGCGATCGCCCGAGAAATTAAAGACCGCCAAAGCGAGGGGGGGGCTCTGGGAAATCTGGGAATTGCTTACGGTAACCTCGGCGACTACGCCAAAGCGATCGAGTACCAACAGCAGCAGTTGGCGATCGCGCGAGAAATTAAAGACCGCCAAAGCGAGGGGAAAGCTTTGGGAAATCTGGGAAGTGCTTACCTTTCCCTCGGCGACTACGCCAAAGCGATCGAGTACGCTCAGCAGGACTTGGCGATCGCGCGAGAAATTAAAGACCGCCAAAGCGAGGGGGGGGCTCTAGGAAGTCTGGGAATTGCTTACCTTTCCCTCGGCGACTACGCCAAAGCGATCGAGTACACTCAGCAGTGGTTGGCGATCGCGCGAGAAATTAAAGACCGCCAAAGCGAGGGGGTGGCTTTCAACAATCTAGGATTGGCTCTCGCCAACTCTGGCAATCTCCCAGCAGCAGAGAAAACCCTACTTGATAGTATTAAAGTTTTGGAATCTCTCCGTGCTGGATTAGACGATGCCAATAAAGTGTCAATATTTGAAACCCAAACTAGCGCCTACGTCACTTTACAACAAGTCTTCATTGCTCAGAAAAAAACTAACGACGCTTTAGAAATTGCCGAACGGGGTAGATCCCGAGCTTTTGTGGAGTTATTGGCATCTCGCCTTGCCGCATCTGCGTCTGTCCCAACTACTATCAACCCGCCCAATATCCAGCAAATTCAACAAATCGCTAAAGAGCAAAACGCTACCCTCGTCGAGTATTCCATTATTAGGAATGAAGCCCTCTATATTTGGGTCATCAAGCCGACTGGTGAAATTACCTTTCGCTCCGTTGATATCAAATCTCTGAAAATCAATCTACCCGAAGCCACCGAACAGACAAGAGTATCTGCTGCTACCGGGAGGAGAGGATTAAACGAGCAAGATACAGCCTTAGCTGAGATGATTCGCGGCACTCGCGAGGCTCTGGGTGTATCGGGGGACATTGCCAATAAACAAACAGCTAATCCCCCTGCTTCTACCCCTGCTAATTCTCGGATAATCTACCCCAAATTACAGCAAAGTTATCAACTACTCATTCAACCCATTGCCGATTTTTTACCTACTGACCCGAATGCTCCGGTCATCTTCATTCCCCATAAATCCCTGTTTTTAGTTCCCTTTGTCGCCTTACAAGATCCGACAGGTCAATATTTGATTGAAAAACATACCATCCTCACTGCTCCCGCCATTCAAATTTTGCAGTTAACCCGCCAATCACGGCAAAAAGTCCGACAACTTTCTCTCCATAATAACTTAGTTGTAGGCAATCCAATTATGCCCAAAATTGGCACACCGCCGCGCCAATTAGCTCCCTTACCGGGCAGCGAACAGGAAGCAATTACAATTGCCCAACTTCTGAATACTAAACCGATTACAGGCTCTCAAGCCACTAAAGCATCGATTGTTCAACAGATGCTAAAAGCCCGAATTATTCATCTGGCAACTCACGGATTACTCAATGAAGTGCAGAGGCGAGATTTACCGGGAGCGATCGCCCTTGCTCCATCAGGAAATGATGACGGATTGCTGACTTCGAGCGAAATTTTGGATTTAAAATTAAATGCTGAATTAGTGGTATTAAGTGCTTGCAATACTGGCAGAGGAAAACTCACAGGTGATGGTGTGCTTGGATTATCTCGTGCTTTAATTAGTGCTGGTGTTTCCAGTATTATCGTTTCTCTGTGGTTAGTGCCCGATGCTGCGACAGCGGAATTAATGGCAGAATTCTATCGCCAGTTACAGCTAAACCCGAATAAAGCTCAAGCTTTGCGGCAAGCGATGCTGATGACAATGAAGATGCACCCAAATCCGCAAGATTGGGCGGCGTTTACGCTGATTGGCGAAGCAGAATAAGATTTTTTTCTGCGCTTGCTACACTGCTTGAGGGTTGCAGCCAAACAAATCTGACGATGTGGCAAAAACATCTTTGTTAAGAACTAAATGCCGATCGCCATCTCGACTGATTAACCCTTGCTGCTGCAATTTTCCCAGCATTCGAGTTACTGTTACCCGCGTCGTGCAAATCGCATTAGCAATATCTTGATGCGTCAAGCGGATATTCAAACGAGTTCCCTCAACCACAGGCTGACCGAATTCCTGTTGCAATAATAGCAGTAACTGATACAAACGGTCATCTACTCGCCGCTGTCCGGCGATCGCTAAAATTGCTTCCATTTGCCGCAGCCGCCGTACCATTTGAGGCAGCAACTCGTGAGCCAATTGAGGAGAAGCTTCGATTTCAACCATAGAATACCACATCAAATAAATATCTGATGTCGCCGTAGCTCGGTAAGTCTGCAAGCTTGTCAACCACAAACCGAAGCACATCGAAGGCCCAACCCAACCCAAAAGTCCTTCTTCCCCGGTTGGATAAAGCGTACTCAGTTGTGCTAAACCTTGACAGACTCGCCAAAGACCATGCGGCATCATAGGAATGGTTTCGCCCTTGGCATAAAAATGCAAGTTTCGAGTCGCTCCTGTGTTATGCTGGATTTCTGCTAAAAGTGCTTTGGATGTTGGTGGCATATCCGTTATTTCCAGCTAAAAAACATTGGTCTGAGACTTACGCCTCTCACTCTAGCCGGCCAAGGTAAAGGTTTGGTAATCGTCTGGTTAGCGCCAAGATAAGCTTTAGTCATTAGTTGTTATAGCAATCATAAATGAGTCGTAAACTTTTTACCCCACCCCAGCCCTCCCCTTATAAAGGGGAGGGAGTAAGAAATTAACAAATGATTTAGGATTGCTATAGTTGTTAGTTGTTAGTCATTAGTGATTATTTGTTATAAAATGACTGAGAAACGGGTAGATGATGGAAAATAAATGCAGTCGTTATTGCGGGCATATTAAATAAATATTTAAGTGGAAGAATCAATCAGAGTATTTGTTAATAAATAGTTGATCGAGCGAGGTTTTATAGAAAACAGAGGCGAGTTCTGAAGTTCGATCGCACGGACAGGCCCCCCGAGTCAACTGCTGCTATCTTCTGCCACAACCTTCAAGAACTTCTAAAATAGTTTAAGAAGATATCAAAAGACAAAGTAAGGTTTTTCATGGCCGATCAATTAATTCGCGCTACAGCCGCAGAGGGCGGAATTCGCGCTGTAGCCGTCATTTCCACCCGCCTCACCGAAGAAGCAAGACAGCGGCACAAGCTTTCCTACGTGGCTACAGCGGCCCTCGGGCGCACGATGTCGGCAGGGCTGTTACTCGCCTCCAGCATGAAGCGGCCCGAATCGAGAGTCAACATTCGCATCAAAGGAGATGGGCCGCTGGGCGGGCTTCTGATTGATGCGGGACTCGATGGAACAGTTCGAGGTTATGTGGACAATCCCGGAGTGGAACTGCCGCCCAATGCTAAAGGCAAACTCGATGTGGGCGGGGCAATAGGTGACGGTTATTTGTACGTGGTGCGGGACGTGGGATACGGTTTCCCTTACTCAAGTACGGTAGAATTGGTTTCCGGCGAAATTGGCGACGATCTGACTCACTATTTGGCAACCTCGGAGCAGACACCTTCGGCTCTGGTTTTGGGGGTGTTTGTGGGGGCGGGCGGGGTACAAGCGTCTGGGGGTGTGCTATTGCAGGTTCTGCCGAAGGCGGCAACGGACGAAAAATTGGTGCAAACTTTAGAATCTAGAGTTGCTGAATTGTCGGGCTTTACGCCACTGCTGCTATCGGGCAAAACGCTGCACCAGATTCTCGAAGAGTTACTGGGAGATATGGGCCTGGAAATTTTCCCGGAAACTCAGATGGTGCGGTTTCACTGCGGCTGTTCGTTCGATCGAGTTTTGGGAGCTTTGAAAATGTTGGGCGAAGCGGAACTCCAAGACATGATTGAAAAAGATGGCGGGGCTGAGGCTACGTGCCATTTCTGCAACGAGGTTTACAAAGCTAACAGCGACCAACTTGCAGAACTGATCGGCGATTTGCGATCGAACTCCGGTTCTTGAGACAATAATGTGTAATTGGCAATAATGAGTGCGAGTCGGGATGAAGGCCTTGACCAATTGCCAATTACCCATTATCAATTACCTAATCACAAAATTTTGATTTTTGTGGTTTGGCGATCGTCTCTTGTAGTCTTTCGCCTGCTGGAGTATTTAAAAGTGATGAAGACATTCTATAAAGCAGTCAATAGCAGCGATCGCTGTTTTGAAATAATTAAGACAGGCTGGTTGTTGTTTGTGGTGAGGATATGAGTCAAGATCGCAAAACACCAGGCCGTTGGTCTGCATCAGAATCCTTGGATTCAACAAAGGATACTTCGTCGCTGGTGCGGGTACCGGCAAGGAAAAACCGGGCTGAACGACTTAAAGAGCTCCGAGAGCTGGTTACTTCGGGAAAACTGCCGGGAGGGCATTTGGAACTACGGCCGAATTTGTCTGGGGAAAACTCACAGCCGCCCGGGCCACAGAAGTTGTGGCGGAGCTGGTCGAATAAGTGGCAGTTTTGGCTGGCGGTGAGTTTGCTGGTGTCGCTGGGTATGGGGTTTGTGGCAATTGCGTCTTTGCTCAACCTGACCTCGCAGTCGAATTGCTCAAAGATTTTTTGGCCGACGGCTTCTGCTAACGATCGCTTTTTTTGCGCTCAAGAAGCAGCAAGCAAGCGGACGGCAGATGATTTGCTGTTGGCGATCGAATTAGTGAATGCTTTGCCACAAAACCATCCGCTGCGGCCGAGAATTAACGGTCAAATCGCTCGGTGGTCGGAGGATATGCTCAGGCTGGGAAATGCTAGTTTCCAAGAAGGAAAGCTGCAGGAGGCGATTGCGATAGCGAACAAGGTTCCTCAAAACGTTCCTGCTTACCCGACGGTGGAAAAGCAGATTGAAAAGTGGCAGTCGATATGGAACGATGCAGAGAAAATTTACCGCACGGCCGAAGACCACTTGCGTAAGGAAGAGTGGACGCTAGCTTTCCGCCAAGCTACTTTGCTTTTGGATTTGGGAAATACTTTCTGGGAATCGACTAAGTACGAGGAATTGACTAAGCTAATTCAGGCGACTCGGACTGAGGGCAATAAGTTGGTCAAAGCCCGGAATACAGCCTCGGAGGGAGGTCTCGACAATCTGGTGACGGGGATTAAGCTGGCTCAGGGAATTGATCCAAACAGTTATTTGTATCAAGCTGCCAATAAAGCGATCGCGGAATTTAGCAAGAAAATTTTGGATATCGCCCAAAAACGATTGCAGGCAGGGGATTGGCAGGAGGCGATCGCGATCGCTAACAAGATTCCCGACACTGCAAATTTAACGGAACAAGTACAAGATTTTAATGAGTTGGCGAATGCTACTTCTCAGGCTTTGACTGGCTCTGTTGAGGGTTTCTCCAAGGCGATAGAGATTGCTCAAAAGTTGAAGTCCGGCCGCCCTTTATACAAACAAGCTCAAAATTTAGTCGGCCGCTGGCAGCAAGAAATGGCTGATGTGAAAGTTTTGGATTTGGCAAGCAGGCTGGCGGCGCCGGGAGGGGTAAATGATTTGAGGGCTGCGATCGCGCAATTGCAAACAGTCCCGGAATCAAATCCCCGCGCTTCGGAAGCTCGCAGTCAAATTAGCAGCTTGAGCCGTCAAATCGAGCTGCTGGAAGACAGTCCGTATTTGCAAAGAGCGAACGATTTGGCGAGTACAGGCGATCCGAATTCTCTGGAGGCTGCTGTGGCTCAAGCTTCTCGGATAGCTAGAGGTAGGGCGCTTTACGTGGAAGCTCAAACCAAAATTCAAGCTTGGATCGAGAGGAGACAGCGGCTTGTTGACCAGCCGTTTTTGGATAGAGCTCAGCAGCTAGCGGCGAGCGGCAATTTGGCGGGGGCAATTGAGATGGCCCGCCGGATTCGATCGGGACGGGTGCTTTATGAGGAAGCTCAATCGAACATTCGGGCTTGGGAGGCTCAATTTGAGGGCGAGCAAGGTTTGCAGAACGCCCGTCAGGCCGCCCGAGCGGGGACTGCGGAGGCTCTGCAAACGGCTATTGCGCTGGCCCTTCAGGTGCCGGAGTCGAGTTCGCTCCGGTGGCAGGCGAGTGAGGCGATTGATGAGTGGAGCCAGCGGATTTTGGCGCTTGGTGTGGAACAGTCGTCCTCGGATCTGGCTGGGGCGATCGCGACTTTGAAAAAAATTCCCTCGGGTACTCGGGCTTTTGAGCAAGCTCGATCGCAAATCGAACTTTGGGAGGAGTCGCTGAAGCCTTCGGATGCTGAATCTCCCCCTCCCGATCCCCCGGAAACTGAGCCTCCGAGCAGCCCTCCGAGTCGGTAAATTTGAGGGTGAGAAGGTGCTAACTAATATCTTTAGTTAATTAGAGAACCAAAAATGAAAACGCCCAAGCAAGTTCTCCAAGACTGGGTTTCTGCTTATAACGCTCGTGACCCTCACGCCCTTATCGAGCTTTATCACGACGATGCAGAGAACCATCAAGTTGCCTTTGGCGATCCTCTAAACGGGCGTGAGGCGCTGCTTGAGAGTTTTGTTACCTTCTTCCAAGCTTTTCCAGACAATTACACGCACGTTGAGAATCTGTTTGAGGAGGGGGAGTGGGCGATCGTTGAGTGGACTGGTGGCGGCACCTTTCTAGGTGAGTTTGGTGGCAACCTACCAACTGGCAAAAGTTTTACGCTGCAAGGCTGTGGCTTCTTTCATGTTGTTGATGGCAAAATCCATTTTCAACGCGGTTACATAGACAAGCACACTTGGTTCATGCAGCTTGGATTACCGATATCATAAGCTTCTATAGCCTTTCTCAGTAACATGAGGTTCACGCTTGATAAGCGGGCATAGGTCATAGGGCATAGGGCATACCTCACTTTATTGAGAACTGCTGTAGTTGTGCAACTGTACAATTATTCCCATCAAGTCTTTGCGGACTAAAACCTGCGTTGCCGCTAGATACGACCGAAAAACGGTGCTTTTTCCTGGTGCTTGCAATCCCTTTAAAATGACTAATTCCAGAGCCTAAACATCCGCCGGATTGAGGTGCATCATGACCCAAGTGGTGTAAGTGCCGATCGGACTCCAAAGTATATAAGGCAGCAATAACAGGGCGGCAGCCTCGGAAACTTGCAACACACTTAAAGCTAGTATTACGCTTAAAATAGCGCCCGTTCCACCGATTATTGTGCCGACTTTTAGGCTCCTAACTTTGCACATAACCGAGGTGTAAGACATAGTTACTATTTCTAAAAGCAGGTACAAACCCATTCTCAGCCACGTTTCCTGAGTTCCCGGTTCTTTTTCCCAAACAATCACTGCTGACCAAGCTGCACAAATAAAAATTACTGTCCAAATTAGGGGAATTGCTTTTTCAAATACTAGCCATCTCGGACGCTGCAAGCGGTTGAACCATTGGATGTCGCTGCGCGGGATTAAGTTAGCTGCTAGTGCTACTATCAAGGCGACGCCTCCAATTACCATCCAGGATTTAATCATTTTTTTACCTTGGGCGAGGTTGACAGGTTCAATTCAGCAGATATTATCTCTAATTTTGGCGATCGGGCAATCTGTCCCTAGTTATATTAGGTTTGGTTCCGTCGCACAACCCAACATCAGTTGAAAAGTAATTTAGACTTCTGGGAAATCTCAATTTATTTTCTTGTATTCCGTTTCATAATATAAAAAATGTGACTCTTGCTCCCTCCCCTTGAAAAGGGGAGGGTTCGGGTCTGCTTTTGAGTAAAATTGACCAGTAAATTGAACAAAAAGTCTCTTAGTCTTTCAAAAAAATCGGCGACTAGCCGAGGCGGTGATGCTGTTCTAATTCTAAACTAGAGTCATCCTCTTTTTTGGGAACCAGAAGCGTATTTTCGCTGCTTGGTTGCAACACAGCTTTAATCACTTGGAGAAAACGGTTAGGCTTTTTAGTTTGACCGTTGAGAGTGCGGCGGTCTTTCACTTTTTGAGAAAGGTGTCGCATCACAGATAAATCGAGTTCATCTATGAAATGGTCTGCTATACGTTCTCCCATTAAATCTATAGCTTCAGCATACTGATCTGTTAGCGTTTCTATGGCATCGTATGCTTCGTCAGCAACTTGACTTGCTACTGTTTTATTTTGGTCGCCCGGTGTCTGGGAATGGCTGCGGCGCCGGTCTAAAAGACTTTGGTAGTCAGCAATGCTCATTCCCAAATTGTAAAGATGGTGGTGAGCGTGATCCATCAAATCTACTTCACTCGGATAGAAGAAACCGCGAGTGCTGTTAATGCCGTGCAGTTTTGCCCAACGCCGCAGATTTGTCTCATCTTGCAGTTGGTATCGCTCCAACATTTGAGCTGTGTTCAGCTCTACTTCTGGCGTAACTTTGAAATCGCTCATCGGTAAATCCTCGCTGGTGAGTAAATAAATAAAATTGAAACTTAGAATCTGTGATTGGCGTACAGTCTGAAAATGATGATCAATCCTGTGACGGCATTGAGGGAAGTCTTGCGGGCATTTGCTAGCCGTCGATCGTGCGATCGTTCGATCGAGTCAGAAGATTTCAGGGTATCGTACTTTTGAGCTTTGTCTCGATCGCATCCGGGAGCAAGCACACAGGGTTAATAATATAGCTGATTTATGGTTTCAACAACCGTTAAAAATAGTAAACTTTGATTGTTGGGCTTGAATTCTTAGTAATGTTGAGCTATAATATTCTCAATAACCGTGCAATTAGTAATTTTAGTAGTTGCAAACGAGATTCTTAATATGCCTGTATACGATTATTTGTGTCCCGAAAACAACCAGCAGTTAGAAGTTTGGCACAGCATGAACCTGGAAGTTTCGACTTGGGGTCAACTGTGCGAGTTGGCTAAGTGCGAACCCGGGGAGACTCCCGCAGATGCTCCGGTACGCCGGCTGCTGAGCGCTCCGAGGTTGATGAAGCCGACATCAGACACCGATTATAAAAATTCTGGTTTTAGCAAGTACGTGAAGCGGGATGAAGGGGTTTATGAAAATGTCACGGCTAAGGATGGTGAAAGCCGTATTGTCAATCGAGATGGCAAGGCGATTAAAGACTGAGAATCCACAATAATCAAGTTTTCAGTTGAGTGAATTACAGATATTGGGTAGGGACACGGCAGTACCGTGTCCTGTATTTTATCCGATTGACAACTGCTATATTATTCAGATTATATTATTCCGATGCAGACGGAAACAAAACGCTCCACCGGACATAATATTATTAGCCAAACCAATCTTTCATTTTTTGTTGGGCTTGTTTTTTAGTATCAGCATTAATGTATACTGACACAGTAGCTATTGCCGCAAGCAAGACTCCCAAATCGTCTGTAAATCCGATGCCGACTAATATATCGGGAATGGCATCAACAGGAGATATAAAATAGGTCAAAGCTCCAACTACAACTCCTTTTGCCCAAGCAGGCACGTTTGGGTTCTGAGCCGTATAGTAGAGAATCAAAGCTTTTTCAACTACTTCTCTTCCTGCGGTTAAAGCAAACTTTTTAAGTTTAGTCCAAAAACTTTCATCTGAATAGTTAATTTTGGGGTTGCTGAGGTTTGTTGTGGTTCCTTTCCGGTCGATCAAATCGAGAGGAATGCCCTTAGTTTTAAGCTGGGAAACAGCAGACTTGAAGGAGGCTGATGCCTGATTTTTATTAGGGGCGGCCTCCCGTATTTGTTTCATGTCTGCGATGAATTCCTGCATGGCTTGGATTTGCACTTCGGAAACCGCCAGCAGTTTTTTTGCCGATTGGATCGCCTCGGTTTCTCCGGGATGCAGCGTCTTATTGGCCCCAGCAATGTTTATTAAAAAATACATGACTCCCAAACGCAGCGATTCTTCTGACTGGCTGAGTGTTTGCAAACAGTCGCTGAGTGAAGGGGGACTGGCTGTGTAGGATTGGATTTGAGTTTTTGCAGAGTCAGAAAATTTGTCTAAATTTATGGTTTTAAACAACAAATCTAGTTCGTCAATATCAACGGAACCATCGGCGGCTGCGATCGCAAACAAAGAACCATAAAAAGCTAAAAGTTCGCTTTCTGAGGATGTGGCAAAAATATCTCTCTGGGACACGATGCTACTCCGATTGATAACGATGCTTTGCATTTTACCATAAAACTCAGCGCGCCATGATTGCAGAAATCGGCAATAATTTTAGAGAGCATGACACAATGGAGAATTTTTTATGAAAGTTGCGATCGTCGGCTGCGGCTATGTGGGTACTGCGACCGCCAAACATTTACGCGACAAATCTGATTGTACCGTGACGGCGACAACTACGACGGCGACGCGAGTAGTTGAGTTGGAGGATGTCGCGCAGCGGGTAGCCGTGCTCAAAGGAAATGACAAAGATGCGATCGCCTCTGTACTGCAAGAACAAGATGCTGTTATGCTGTGCGTCGGTGCCCGAAATCCTCATGCTTATCGGGAAAGTTATTTAGATACTGCGACAACTTTAGTATCGGTTTTACAGCAGATACCAACAGTAAAGCAGGTTATTTATACGGGTACTTATTCTGTGTATGGCGATCGCCAAGGTGAATTGGTAAATGAAGAATCACCCATCGCACCGGCTAATCCAAATGGTGAAATTCTCGCAGAAACAGAACGGATTTTATTAGCAGCATCTAGTCCCAATCTTCAAGTCTGCATTCTCCGTTTGGGAGGAATTTATGGGCCAGGGCGAGAATTAGTTAAAATCTTTGGAGGCTGGGCTGGGAGCATTCGTCCCGGCAGGGGAGAAGATGCTACTAATTGGGTGCATCGAGATGATATTGTTGGGGGGTTAACCTTTGCTTTGGAATATCGATTGCAGGGAATTTACAATTTAGTCGGGGATGTGTCGCTATCCAGTGGTGAATTGCTGGATCGCATTTTTGAAACTCACAATCTGCCTCAAGTTTCTTGGGATGGAAGTCCTAGCGTGCGGCCTTATAATGCGAGGGTGTCGAATCGAAAGATTAAGGCTGCTGGCTATCAATTTATCCATCCTGAAATTAGGGAGTTTTAGTTGGGCGATCGCTCTTTTTCTTTACCGCAGATGCAGGCGGATAGACGCGGATGAACGTGGATGAAGAAAGGGCGATCGCATTACTTGGCTTTGAGAATTATTCCTCTCACCCAACTTCTAGTTGGATGGCTGAAAACCTTTGAGCTTCCAGAATGCAGCCGAGTAGAACAAACAACCGAGAAATAACCCAGAAATAAAACCAATAATTGCTCTAACAACGATGCCTGAAAAACTTCCATCCTCAGCTAAGTGCAACTTTACAGCAATTAATGCCAAGATACAAGAAGTCAGCAAAATGCAGCCAGTTGCTAATAGTTGCCAGCGCACAGGCAGCGTTTCTTTACTTGGGCGAGGTTTAGTTTTGAGCAGCCACACCAAGAACAAAATCGACAAACCGCAGAGTCCGAATATGCCGCTTCCATATTGAAGTAATTTGTAAAGTGGCAGGGACATAATCTTAAATTGAAGAATTGGAAATCTGACGACAAACCACCCAGTGGAATGAGTGAAATCATCCCACAAAATATGACTGATGCCGCCGAGCGCGATCGATGCTATAATTATTAAAAATTGTGAGAATGGGAAGAGGGAAAATCGCCCCATAGGTGGCAGTCTATCGGCTACGTAAGAGGGAGCAAGTGCCCGTAGCGGATACTTTAAAACCCAGTGAAACACTAGCAAAAGAACTAGCGAACAGGGCAAACCTTCGATGAATACTCCTGGCAAACTGTGCCCGAGCGTTCTGACTGGTTTCAGGGCGATAAAATATTGCATATCGGGTATCATTGTCCCAATTGCCAGAGCTAACAGATCCAATTTTCGTTTAGATAGCAACCAGATGGGAACTGCTGCGATTGGATGTGCGAGTGTAAAAGGCATTCTGCTAAACTTAATGTTAAAAAAACATAGGTAGGACTTACGCACCGACTCTATTTGTAGGGTGCGCCCTGCACACCTTACTACTATAGATAGTGTAAAAATTTAAAACTTGTGTAAGTCCTAATATGGTAACTAAGGTGGGTAAATGCCCACCTCAGCAACTTATCCCATAATTCCAGCAAAAAAGTCGATCGTCTCTTTCAACGCTTTCACAAACACATCAATCTCCTCGCGAGTATTGTAAAAATACAAACTCGCCCGCGCCGTAGATGAAACGTTCAAATAGCGGTGCAAAGCTTGCGTGCAGTGATGCCCGGAACGAATCGCGACTCCCTCCTGATCTAACAAGGTAGACAAGTCTTGAGGGTGAATTTCTCCCGCAGTAAATGCCGCTAATGCAGCCCTACCTTCGCCGTTGCTGTCTGGCTGTGGCCCGTAAATTTTGATTTCGGGAATTTGCCGCAATTGTTGGAACATATAAGCAGTCAATTCAGCTTCGCAAGCGTGAATCTTATCCATGCCAATGTTACTAAGATAATCGACTGCTGCACCAAGCGCGATCGCCTCGCCGATTGCAGGCGTGCCGGCCTCAAATTTGTGCGGCAAATCGGCATAGGTGGAATAATCGAGAAACACGTCAGCAATCATCTCGCCGCCACCGAAAAAGGGAGGCATTTCTCTCAGCAAGTCAAGCTTACCATACAGAAAACCGATGCCAGTCGGAGCGCACATTTTGTGACCGGAAGCAACCAGCCAATCGCAATCTATTGCTTGCACGTCTACTATCATGTGCGGCACGCTTTGGCAAGCATCAATTAAAACTCTTGCGCCGAAACTGTGGGCAATTTTGCAGATTTCTTTGACTGGGCTGATGCAGCCCAAAGTATTAGAAACGTGAACGGTTGACACCAACTTAGTTTTATGGGAAATCAGCGTTTTAAACTGTTCCAAATCAAACTCGTTAGTTTCCGTTAACTCCACAAACTTCAGCACCGCACCGCTTCTTTGAGCCATCATTTGCCACGGAACGAGATTGCTGTGGTGTTCCATCACCGACAGGATAATTTCATCTCCGGCTTGCAGATTGCTCAAGCCCCAAGAATAAGCAACCAAATTAATCGCTTCGGTGGCGTTGCGAGTGTAAACAATTTCTTGTCGCGACGCCGCATTTACAAACGCAGCAACTTTGTCTCTAGCACCTTCGTAAGCATCAGTCGCTTTGGCACTGAGAGTGTGAGCGCCGCGGTGCACGTTTGCATTGTATTGTCCGTAGTAATCACGCCAAGCGTTGAGCACAGCTAGGGGTTTTTGAGAAGTAGCTGCATTGTCTAAATAAACTAGCGGTTTGCCGTTGACTTTTTCATTCAAAATAGGGAAGTCGCCACGAACTTTTGATGCAAGTGTTTTTTCTTGAATAAGTGTCATATTTTTTGAAGTTAGTGATTTGTCGTTGGGTGGGGGCGGGTTTAGAAAATTGTTGGTTTTAGGCAATTATTATTCGTGAAACCCGCCCCTACAGGCTGTTAAAAATGGTGCAAGATGTGGTAGGGACACAGCAGTGCTGTGTCCTCTGTATCCTCATTTGTATGAGTTATCCTTGGATAGCCACGCAGGTAGAAAGCATTTTCGCCACACCTACAATTGGCAACAGATTGAGAATTTCGGCGGCAAAAGCATCGATTAGCAAATAGCGGCTTCTTTCTAAATCCAAACCGCGACTTTGCAAGTAGAAAAGTTCATCATCTTCTAATTGACTGACAGTTGCACCGTGGGAACATTTAACGTTGTCGGCGACAATTTCCAACTGCGGTTTAGTGTCTACGCGAGCTCTCGGCGACAGCAACAAATTCCGGCTCAATTGTCCGGCATCTGTCAATTGTGCGGCTTTGCGAACGAAAACTTTGCCGTTAAATACAGCGCGAGCTTTGTTGCCGACAATGCACTTGTGCAATTGGCGACTTGTACCGTGGGGGTAATTAAAATCGATTAAACTGTGGGTGTCCGCTAACTGTTCCCCAAAGGCTACGCTTAAGCCGTTTAAAGTTGTTTCAGTGGCTTCGCCGCGCTGAAATACTTCTAAATTGTGTCGCGATATTTTGCCTCCCAAGCTGATAGCATGGCAAGTGTAACGGCTATTACGAGATTGTTCGATCGCACTTTTGCCGATATGAACAACCTCCCCACCTTCCCGCTGAAGCCGAACGTGATTCACAGTGGCGTTTTCGCCGACAATAACATCCGTTACAGCATTCGTAAATGCAGGGACATTACCGATAGTTGCGTAATCCTCAACCAGCGTCACATTGCTTCCAGCCTCAGCTATGACCAAGCAGTGCGGCTGGGACATCGTGGGAGATGCACCAGGCGCTGTCAGGAACAGCAAGTGAATCGGAAGGTCGATCGACATATTGGCCGGGACGAACACCACCGCAGAATCCGTCAAACCCGCAGTATTCAGCGCCGTAAACACCTCGGTTTGCTGTCTGTGCTTGCTCAAAACATCGCTGATGCGGCCTTGATATTTTTCGGGTACATTGGATAGATTACCTGCGTAAAAGTCGATAGGCAAATTGGGAAAAACCGACGACTCCACCGTTGACAAATCCGGCGCATAAAATCCGTTGACAAACACCAATCTTAATGGTAAATCTGCCTTGTTTTTCACTGGCATAATGATATCAGCCAGCTTAACTGTTGACTGATTGCTCTGGGGTATATGAAAAGGAATTTGCAACACCGCCGACAAATCAGTAAAGCGCCATTCTTCATCCTTCACCGTCGGAAAACTCGAAGAAAGCACGTATTGAGTCGCCGCATCCCGCAAATCCTGCAACCCGTAAGCAGAACTTTCGTTATTAGTTGCGCCCAACTTGCCGCACTGATTCACCAAATCAGTCAAAAACATTTCCCTACTAGCAACTTGCGTATTCATCATCGCGCGCCTACTCCTGCTGCTTCCTCTTCCACAACCCAGTCATAACCGCGCTCTTCCAATTCCAGCGCCAACTCTTTCGGGCCAGTCAAGATAATTCTGCCCGCTTCCATGACGTGAATAAAATCAGGAATAATGTAATTCAGCAACCGTTGATAGTGAGTAATCACCAACATCGAATTCTCAGCAGTTGACAACTGATTCACACCGCCGGCGACAATCTTGAGAGCATCGATATCCAAACCCGAATCAGTCTCGTCCAAAATAGCCAACCTCGGTTCCAACAGCGCCATTTGCAAAATTTCATTCCGCTTTTTCTCGCCACCGGAAAAACCCTCATTAACGCTGCGGCCTAAAAAAGAATCATTCATCTTGACAATATCCAGCTTGTCTTCGATTAAATCTTGGAAGTCAAAAGCATCCAATTCTTCCAAGCCGCGATGTTTGCGGTGAGAGTTATAAGCCACGCGCAAGAAATCTAGATTGCTAACGCCGGGAATTTCTAAAGGATATTGGAATGCAAGGAAAACGCCAGCCAAAGAGCGTTCTTCCGGCGGTAACTCCAGCAGGTTCTGCCCCAGAAAAGTAACTTCTCCACCCGTTACTGTATAAGCAGGATGGCCCGCTAATATCTTGGATAAAGTGCTTTTTCCCGATCCGTTCGGACCCATAATCGCGTGAATTTCACCCGATTTAATTTCCAGATTCAAACCCTTAAGGATTTGGGTATCTTCCACATTCGCAGTTAAATCGCGGACGGATAGCACCACTTGACTATTTTCTACAATCATCTATTTTTGTCCTTTTCCTCAATGCACTTTACAGTTTTTTCTTCTCGTTCCTAGGCTGTACCCATTGGTGAGAATTTAACGTTAAACCGATAGTCCGCCAGGGAATGAATTCCCTGTCTCAAAGCTAAAGTCCTCTGAAGAGGACTGAGAAGAAAATTTTTAAACTCATTAGTCCTGTTTAGAGGAGTTTAGCTATTAGCCAAGGAATTCATTTCCTGGCGGACGGGGAGCTTAAGTTGTCACCGATGGACTCGGCCGGGAAGGGTTTATCGACCGCGAAAATTATCCGACACTTCCTTCTAGCTTCAGACTCAACAGCTTATCAGCTTCCGCCGCAAATTCCATCGGTAACTGATTGAAAACATCTTTACAGAAACCGCTAATCATCATCGAAATAGCATTTTCTGCGGAAATTCCCCGCTGTGCGAAGAAGAACAATTGCTCTTCCCCAATCTTAGAAGTAGAAGCTTCGTGTTCGACTTTAGCAGTGTGGTTCTGCACTTGAATATAAGGGAAAGTATTCGCTTGAGCGTTATCCCCAATCAGCATCGAATCGCACTGAGAGTAATTGCGAGAGCCTTTAGCATTCGGCCCCATTTTTACCAAGCCGCGATAGCTGTTGGATGAATTTCCCGCCGAAATTCCCTTAGAAATAATCGTGCTGCGAGTATTTTTACCAACGTGGATCATTTTGGTGCCGGTGTCAGCTTGCTGTTTGTTGTTTGTCAGCGCTACCGAGTAAAATTCGCCTACCGAGTTGTCGCCGACTAACACGCAACTGGGATATTTCCAAGTAATCGCGGAACCGGTTTCTACCTGCGTCCAAGAAATCTTAGAATTGACTCCTTGACACAAACCGCGTTTCGTCACGAAGTTGTAAATACCGCCTTTGCCGTTGGCGTCGCCAGCGTACCAGTTTTGCACTGTGGAGTATTTGATGTCGGCATTGTCCATTGTTACCAATTCCACTACGGCGGCGTGCAGTTGATTGGTGTCAAACATCGGCGCGGTGCAGCCTTCTAGGTAAGACACAGAACTGTTTTCTTCGGCCACAATTAGTGTGCGCTCGAACTGGCCGGAATCTCCGTTGTTGATGCGGAAATAGGTTGACAATTCCATCGGGCATTTTACGCCTTTGGGAATGTAAACAAATGAACCGTCGCTGAATACGGCGGAGTTGAGGGCTGCGAAAAAGTTATCGCCGACTGGTACGACGCTGCCGAGATATTTTTCTATTAATTCGGGATAATCTTTGACGGCTTCTGAAATGGAACAGAAAATAACACCATCTTTGGCTAACTTTTCTCTAAATGTTGTGGCAATTGAAACGCTGTCGAAAACGGCATCGACGGCGACATTTCCCAGCCGTTTTTGTTCGGAGAGGGGAATGCCGAGTTTCTCGAAGGTTTCTAGGAGTGTCGGGTCTACTTCGTCCAAACTGTTGAGCTTTTTGGGCTTTTGTTTGGGGGCGGAATAGTAGATAATTTGTTGGTAGTCGATCGCGGGATAGTTGACGTGGGGCCAGGTGGGCTCGGTCATTGTCAACCACTTCCGGTATGCTTTGAGGCGGAATTGCAGCATGAATTCCGGTTCGTTTTTCTTGGCGGAAATCAGGCGGACTACATCTTCGCTTAAGCCGCGGGGGATGGTGTCTGACTCGATGTCGGTGACGAAACCGTATTTATAGGGCTGGTTGACTAGGGTTGTGACTGTAGAGCTCATTAATTTTGCGCTTTCGAGTGTTCTGGATAAGTCTCTCAAAGATGGCAGACGTGGAACTGTCCGGGGCCCGGCGAGTTCTGGGGGCTGCTCTGGGAAGTTAAACAACTGATTTGTTGCTTTAGTATATTTTAAGCTACATTAACAACAGTGATATTGTCAAAGTCAAATTAATAATTTTTTGTGAAGATGATGGAGACTACTCAGCAGACTTCCACGAAACAAGACATCCTGCAATATTTGCTCAAGGGGGGGCAGGGGACAGCTCTTGAGTTGGCAGAGTCTTTGGATATCAGTCCGCAGGCGATTCGCCGTCACTTGAAGGATTTGGAAGCGGAGGGGCTGATTCAGTATCAGTCGGTTCAGGCTGGGATGGGGCGGCCGCAGCACATTTATGAGCTTACCAGTCAGGGGCGCGATCGCTTCCCGAATCGTTACGGTGATTTTGCAGTCTCTTTCCTGGATACGTTGGCGGAAACCGTCGGCCGCGAGCAAGTGATTACTATCCTGCGAAAACAGTGGCAGCGCAAGGCTATGGACTACCGGCGGCTAGTGGGTGCAGGTTCGCTGGAAGAGCGGGTGACTAAGTTGGTGGAACTCCGCAGGGCTGAAGGTTATATGGCTGAGTGTTATCCTGTAGAATCTGTAGAGGTTGGGATGTGCGATCGCACTGGTTTGGGCGATCGATTTGTGTTGATGGAACACAACTGCGCGATTTCTAATGTTGCTGAAACTTTTCCGAGTGTGTGTGGCAATGAGTTGGAAATGTTTGCGGGGGTGTTGCCGGACTGTACTGTGGAGCGGACTCACTGGATTATTAATGGGGAACACCGCTGCGGTTATTTGATTGCAAGAAGGAAGGAAGAAGTTCGGCAACGGATTTTGTAACGGATTTAACGGATGTCACGCATGGAAGTTCGGCAACCGATGAGTATAACGGATGTCAGGGATTACCAATTACCGATTACCGATTAGGAATTACTAATTTTTAATATATGGAACCGCTAGCAGATTTTTTAAAGCCGGAAGAGTGTGCGGAAGTTGACATGGCGCTGCTGTCGTCGAAGGAAAAGTTTTCGGCGCGGGTGGCAATTTATGCTTTGAGGGTGCTCAAGCAAATTGCTGGGGAGACTGGTTTGCCGGTGGCTGAGGTGACTAATGGGCAGGTGATGGATTGGATTAAGAATGATGAGACTATTAAAGGGTCGATCGAACTTGATGCGAGTTTTGAAAACTTTTTTACAAATTTGGTGGTTGCGTCTTTGCGACCTTTGAGGCAAATTGCAGCAGAAGCCGAGATCGGGATCGAACAATTAACAGTTAAGCAGGTGGTGGCGTGGTTTGTGAAGGACGGGAAGATTCGCAGAGAACAGGGAACTGATGCGGCGTTTTTGGACTTGTGAGTTAAAGGTCGATCGGCCGCACCCCCAAACTCGGCGTCAAACCCCGATAATTCCAGCGGTTTCGGGCGCTCAAAAAAAACTTTTGACAAAGGGGTTGACAGCCTGGGGAAAACTTGATAAGGTAATTAAGTCGAGCGAAAGAGATGCAGCGCATCAAACTGAACGCAGACACAGGATTAAAAGTTTCCAAAGCTTTCCTGGTGCTTATGATGTAATGGAACCACTCCGATCCATCCCGAACTCGGTTGTTAAACGTTGCTATGG